>CBDVEF010000052.1:0-8427 GCA_965372935.1 uncultured bacterium
ATTTCTAAAAAGTCTTATTTATCTCTTTCAGGAAAAATCAGACAATAGATATGGATTTATAAGTATTTTGTTGCTTATTATATCATTTTTTACATTATTGTCAGTATTTACATTCGACATTCAAGATTTGAATATAGTGTTTACGATGACACCTCATAATGCCGGAGGTATATTAGGGGTTTTAATAGCAAAATACCTTTTGTTAGTTTTTGGGTTTGAATCGATATTTATTCCTTTATTGTTAATATTTGTTGCATATCTTCTTATTAAAAGAAATGTAAACAAAAGGTATATTGCACTTGTGTTTGATGTCTATTGTTTTCTTTTAATCCTTTTGCCATTTATTGATTTTAACGTTATAACGAAATATTTTTCATTAGGAAGAGAGGGAGATTTTTTTATATGTGGTACAATTGGAAACAGATGTATACATTTCCTAAATAATTATTTAGGGAATGCAGGTATTATATTGATACTTTTAGCGATTGGGATTGTTATGATATATCTTATACATCCGTTTGATTTTTATTTTGGAAGAAAAAATAGGAAACATAGAGAGGAAATTAAAATTAAACCTACCCAAAAAGATATTGTGATTAAGAAAAAACAGGCAATAGAGGACAAGAAAGAGGAAAATATTACCCCTGAAAAACATGAGAAGATTAAAATAAATGTGTACAAGGCTTTAATAGAAAATAGATTTGATGAAATATATAATGATAAATTTAAAAAGGAATTTTTATCGTTAATTGAAGTAAAAAACAGGGAAAAAATAGACATTAGTTCGAAAGAACTTGAAAATAAAGCGGAAACACTTGTTAATAAATTAAAAGAGTTTGATGTAAATGGTAGAGTAAGTCACATCAGTACCGGTCCTGTTATTACTATGTTTGAATTTATTCCCGCGAAAGGGGTTAAGGTAAGTAAAATTGCCAATCTTAATGAGGATCTTTCACTTGCTTTAAAGGCAGAAAAGATAAGAATGATTGTTCCATTATCCGGAAAATCTGCAATTGGTATAGAAGTTCCCAACAGGAAGAGGGAGAATGTATATCTATTTGATATTCTTACATCCAATACATTTAGAAACGCAGAGGCCGGACTAACGGGAGCTTTAGGAAAAGATACATCCGGGGCCCCGTATATAGCGAATATTGCAAAGATGCCTCATCTTTTAATTGCGGGAACAACAGGTTCAGGGAAAAGTGTATGTGTAAATACCATCGTTGCAAGTCTCCTCTTCAGGAGTTCTCCCAAGGATGTAAGATTTATAATGATCGATCCTAAAAGGCTTGAATTGCCTGTCTATGAAGGTATACCTCATCTTGTGAGACCTGTAATTACCGAATCAAAGGAAGCTGTAAATGTTTTAAAGAAAATAGTCGAATGGATGGATTTTAGATATAAACAATTTGCAAAAATCGGTGTCAGGGATCTTGATGGATATAATGAAAAGGCGGATATTAAAAAGCCATATATAGTTGTTTTAATTGATGAGCTCTCTGATTTAATAATAACAGCCCCCGGTGCTATCGAACAAAATCTTACAAGACTCGCCCAAATGTCAAGAGCTGTGGGGATACATCTTATACTTGCAACTCAAAGACCTTCCGTTGATGTTATTACAGGTTTGATAAAAGCTAATTTTCCTGCAAGAATTGCTTTTCAGGTTGCCTCTAAGACCGATTCAAGAACAATACTTGATATGAATGGTGCTGAAAAATTACTTGGAAGAGGAGATATGTTATTTTTACCTCCGGGCAAAGGAAAACCTGTTAGATTACATGGTGCATATATATCTACGGGACAGGCAAAACAGATATCATCGATGTGGGCAAAAATGCATCTGGTTAAGCTCCTTGATGGAAAGGTTGAGGATCCAAAATCTTTTGCAAATGAAATTTTAAATAAAGATATTGTATCGGCAATTGCCAATAGAGACGGTATTCCCGGAGCTAAAGAAATCATTGATAATTTTGCAAGGCTTAATGTAGACAGATTAAATTTATCACATGAGGAAATTATAACAATAATTAATTCATTAAGTCGAAACTATTATCCTTATATAGAGGAAAACAGTGAGGCTTCAAGCATTAATAATATTCCAACAGATTATATAGAGAAGAATAATGAACTTGATGATTTTTTCGATACGGCAAAAGAGATTGTTATTAGACATCAAACTGCTTCGGTATCACTCCTGCAAAGACAATTGAAAATTGGTTATGCAAGAGCCGGTAGGTTAATAGATCAGCTGGAAAAAGCGGGAATTGTGGGACCTTATGTTGGGAGTAAGTCGCGAGAGGTGTTGGGAAATAGTGATGATATATAAAGCCTGCTCTTTGTCGTTTGATACAATATATACAATAGAGATTTGATTTATCAAATTTTTTTTCTATTGAACCAGAATATTACATTATAATAGTTATATTTCTCTTCAATTCTATTTGCAGTATTGTTAATATTAATTATGGTATTGACAATATCAATAAAATATGTTATATATATTATAATGAAAAAGATAAAAATAGTAAAAAGGAGGTATTGTGCTTAAACTTATTTACGGTTTTGATGAGAATCGCATAGCCCATGTATATAGTATTTTGCAGAATCGTGGGCTTAATTGTCATAGAATTATTGATGAAATTTTAAGGATTTTATATTTGAGAGATAAAATTGAATTTACCAATAAGGAATCTTTGTATAAATCAATGAAAGAATATACAGGTGGAAATTTTCCAGGGGACGAAGCGTTTTTCTATGAAATATATAATTTAGCAAAAGATATAAATATTTTTGATCTCATAAATTATTATGTTGTGTATAATCCTAATGATAGTAAAAGCAGAAGAATAGGTTATCAATCATTATTCACAAATATATCCGTTTATTTCAAGAAAGTGATAGAGAAATATAATCCACAATCTATACTGATATTGGAACCAGAAAAATTTGTAGAGGAACTGCCTGTTTTGACTGAACAATTAAAAGATAAAAGATTTATACTTTTGACAGGGGATAAATTGCTTAAAAAAGCATTTTGTCTTGCGTTTGAAAAAAGAGAAAATGTGGAAGTATCCACATTTGATATTACATCAGAGACAATAATCTTACCCGAAGCCGATTTAACAATTTCAATGAATATATTTTATACATTTAGAGAGGGAAAATGGGAATTAATAAGAAATATTAATGAACTTTGGAATCGTATAATAAAGAATATAAAAAAAGATGAGTATTACTGTTTTCTCTACTTAGATGAGCTATTTGTGAATGATAAATTGGATATTTTAAGAGGAAATCTATTAGAAAATTTTCATATACAATCTATTAATAATATTTATTTAAAAAGAGGGTATGGCTTTATACCTCGTATGGTTAATATTATTGAGATAAAAAATGAAAAGAAAGATGATGATTATGATATTGAGATAATTTCATGGACAGTGGATAAGGATAAAAATTACTCAAAAAACAATTCTATTATTAAGAATAGAAATGAATTGAAAAATGTTGAAAAATGGGAATATGAATATATTTCAAAGGTAACGGAAGGGAATTTATTTAAATATCAAAACAGTAAAATTAAAAAAGTTAAACTTAAGGATGTTGCAGATATTGTCAGGGGTAGAATGTTGCTTAATAGTAAAAATTCTGAGGGAGATAGAGAAACAGATCTGATAAATATATCTGCATTAGATGATGAAGGAATAGACTTGTCAAATTTAAGAAAAATAAACATTAGACAAAAATGGTTTCAATCAGATAAATATTCTATTAAAGAGGGAGACCTCATTTTAACATGCAGAGGAACTTCATTAAAAATGGCAATAGTCCCAAAAATTGATAGAGATACTACAATTGATTCGAATCTAATCTACATTAGACCAAATAAAGATTATGATAGTAGATATTTGAAACTATTCTTTGAAAGTGAAATAGGGCAATTAATATTTGAAACAATTAATACACAGGGGATAATGTTATCAATTAGGCCAAAAAGTCTCGGGGAAATTGAAATGCCGGCTATTCCACTTAAAAAACAGCATGAGATTATAAATAAGTATGCTGAAGAGAGGGGGAAGTATATAAATACAATAGAAAAAGCTACGGATTTGTTTGATAATGCTAAAAAAGATATTTATAAAAAGATTATTAATGAGTAAACACCGGGAAATGATATAACCTTTAGATATAAGGAGGCTGAAATGTTTAATAATACAATCGATTATATAGTAAGGGAGAGAAGAAATAAAAGACTTTCATATGGCGATATTGGAAGATCATTGGGTTATAAGAATATTGGAAAAATATCCAGCAAAATTGCAGATTTTGAGCACTATGGCAATATAGATAAAGAATTATTTAAGAGAATTGTTGATATTATTGGAATTGACAAAGAGCAATTAGATAAAATGATTAAAATGGATAGAGAAATTGCAGAGAAGAGATTTGAAGAACTATGTAAACAACCATTTAAAATGTATATTGTTATTAGATTTATGGCAGCAGTGTATGGGAGAAAAGAACTACCAGAAGATATAAAAACAGAAGAGGAAGCCCTGAAGTATGCGATAAAATACGCTAAAGAAAATAAAAGGCATACTTGTTTAAACCAAAGTAGAAGAAAACGAATATGGATAAACCCTGAGGGTGGTGCATGTATACAAGATATCTCCCCGTATAGTGAAGAACTTCCATATATGCGGGTAGGAAACAAGAAATTTCTGTTTAGTGTTGAGTAGAGGTAAAAATGAACAAGAAAGAATTTAAGGAATGTGAAAACAGATTAACTGAAGTAATAATGGTTTATGAAATACTTGATTTACAATGTGGTTATATAAAAAGAGATATCGAAAGGCAGAAGAAATATATTTCAAAAGGATCCCTTTCGGAGGATGAAGAATTGATATTCTATGATTTCTATTATGAGTTTAGAAATGGACTTGTTTCAGAGAGAGAATATATCGCAAGATAAATTTTGATTATATTTATTTATAATAAATATGGTATTACTCCTGAAATACACTACTTTGGAGTTCATGCAGAACATAATTATAATTGTATTGACATTGCAATAAGCATTATTAAAACAGCGAGAAAAAAATTTAATGCACTTGAAGAAATAATGCCTGATAAAATTAATGATAAGAAGTTTTTTACAGATCAGGTTACGAATATGTATAAGGAAAACATTGAAAATACTGAATGGTATATTGGAGTAGATATAAGGGATATTATAGATAGTGAAATTAGAAAAGACCTCGGAATAGAACAAAAATATATTATAGGCGATAAAGTAATTCACAATATATCAAATAAAAAGTGTTTTAAGGGAGTTGTGTTATGATTAATATAAGGAGAATTAAAACAATTTATGAATGTACAGATTTAGAAGGGGAAATGTATGGTATATCTAATACATCGTTTTATGTAAAAATAACGAGTCCAATAAGCGGTTTGAAGACAGGAATGATTTTTGCTTTTGACATTGACAATGATATGCCTACATTTATAGAAAACGGTAACATTACGGAATTAGCAATTAATGAAGGGGAAGATTGTCTTGCTCGGCTTTACAAAGATTATATTATATTCAAAGAACATAAGGATGAAATTATAAAAGAATACAGAGAAATCAACAAAACAGCAGGCAATAACAAATTGAAAACAAGAGAGGAAAACAAAATGAAGAATAAACTTAATAGAAAGATTAGAATATATTCAACCTTACTAAAAAAAGGTGAAATCACAAAGGAAGATTATAAGAAAAAGATTGAATATGTAAAAGAAATTTATAATGTAAGAAATTCTTCTGTAATGGAAGAGATATATAAATGTAAAAGAATATTTGATGAACGATTAAAAGACAAATATGATCTGAATTATATTAATTTTAATAATATTCCAAATGTATTGGGTAATATAATATCCACATAGATGAATAATGAAAAACAAGGCATATTGGATATCTCCTGAGGGGGGAATCACCCCTATTGAAGGGGTGAGCAAACATATTGATATTATATGCGATCAACCTGAATTATTCGGACTTAAAATAGAAGATGTCAAAGCTGTTTTTAAAAAATATAAAGAACCAATTAGGTGGGAAGGGCATGCAAGAGAAAAGATAATGAAAGCCCTTTTTGTAAAAGGCTGGACAAGGGTGCGATATGTTAAGCGTTCAGATGTATTTACAGTTGAATCGAATGTTTTTGATGAAAAGAAAAAGACAAATATTATGAAATGGGCAAGGAAAATTACAAATGGAGAGGTAGATAATGTTAGCGAAAACACTAATATAAGATTTCTTGATAGTAAAGGCGAGGAAAATATATTAAGCATTCAAAAATTATTAGGGAAATAGAAAGGAGTGGGAGATCAACCACAAATTCACGAATTTACAACGAATTACACGAAGTGAAACCACTGAAGGAGAGAAGAAATCACTGAAAAAGAAATATATACTCAATTTCAAGAATCAGGGCAGACAATAATCTCCCCATACAATTTACGGTTAACGGTTTACGCTCTCTTTAGAGTTGTTATTTCCCCCTACCTTCTTTGTCATTCCTGCGAAAGCAGGAATCTATCCTTAAATTTTATCATACAATACCCACTACCATGATTACACGAATTAGGAAAATCAACCATGTCATTGCGAACGAAGTGAAGCAATCCCACAAGAGTTAATTTAGATCGCTTTGTCGTTTCACTCCTCGCAATGACAATTATGGGTTTAGTCAAATAAACAGCAAAAAGAGGGATAGATCTGCTGCCCTAACCCCTCTTTTTGAAATTAACATATATTTATTAGGTTAATTGCCGGTCGGTTTATAAAATCCCCCAAAATTAAGTGATGGGGCATATGGAATTCTTGCTTTCCTTAACATGAATATCGTTTCTGCTTCTAAAAACATTCCATATTTATTTTTATTATACATTATTCCTCCACCTGTATGTATTGTAGGAATGGTTATTCTTTGTGCCTTCATAAAGCCAATGCCGGTCAGAAAATAAGGACCTAAGTCATCTTTTGAAGTAAATTTGTACAGAATTCGACCTCTTGTAAAAATTGTTCCCCGAGAAGGAAACATTGTAAATTCTCCTTCCAACTGGTTAGATGAATTAACAGCATAGGTTGCTGTTAATGACGGAATAACTGTTCCCGGCAAAGAAACCCTTAATCCGAAACTCCAAGCACATAAAACATTCAATATCAAGAGAATATTCATATTAACCTCCCTTTTTATGTAAAAAGACTATACCTGAATAGTATAAGGGTATTGGAAAGATAAATAACATAAGTAAAAGGATATTCGTGCCTTTCCAATTTCCTAAGAAAAAATATATTACAAATATAGCATATAAGAAACACAATATAGATGCCGCTTTTCTAAAATTATAGGATAGAAGTGCAGGGATAATAAAACCGACACCTATTGAAGACTGGATTATTCCTGCAAGAGTTAAACCATTTGATAAAATCGAAAACAATATCCACCATCCCCCGAATATATACAATATTATCCTTCCCGATGTAGCAAGATTATATCTCTGTAATAATAAAAACATTATGTAAACAACAGCTGGAATAATTATCAATAAATAATAAATTGAATCAGGATTTGCTTTTGTAATAATTGCCTGATTAATAAACAGAACGATAAAAAGAAAAATAGAAAGTTGAAAAGTGAGATAACCAGCCTTATACCGAATAAATGTTTCTCTCTCATCATATTTTTGAGATTCAGTATAAAAAATTGTTAACGGAAAATACAAAAACATTAAAACAATAAAATAGGGTGAGAGAAAGACACTCAAAATAATAGTTGCAAGTATTAGAATAATGCTCCATAAAGGAATAAATTTTTTCATTTTTCCTCCATCAGGTAAAATATTTCTTCTACACTTGTTTTAAATACAAATGAAATTTTTAGCGCAAGTTCAACAGAGGGGTTATAATCCCCCTTTTCAATAGCAATTATAGTTTGTCTTGTAACGCCTACCTTTTTTGCCAAACCATCCTGTGTTAAATCAAACTTTGCACGCCATACCTTGAGATCATTTATAATCATAGTTACATTATACATAAAATAAACATATTGTCAAGTCAGCTTTACAATATGTCAGGCAAACTATACTTGGCTAAATTCTCAAGTTCTTAATTCTTTAATTACACGGAGGGAAGGGGGGTAATTAAATGTCTCAGGCACTTGGTATAGACATACTTACCACTTTTGCTATGGAACTCCAAATGTGACTACCCCTCTCTTGTCACTGCAAAACGGAACATATTTATATATTACTCTTAATTTGAAAGCTATTTAACATATTACTAATCTACATAATCACCCTCATCTCTGGCCCTTTCCCATCAAGGGCGAGGAAGAAAACCACTGAAGGAGGAAAAAACAACAATTTACC
>CBDVEF010000053.1:0-8412 GCA_965372935.1 uncultured bacterium
CGTACATTGGATAGAGGTCTGTCATATCGTTGGTTTTTTTATAGCTCAAAACCCAGTATTTTGCATATAGTGCAGCATATTGAGGATTGAAAGGTGAAGCTGAATATGCTATGAGATAAGATTTCTGAGCTTTTAACGGAGTAATTTTCATCTGATTCTCTGCCTTATTCGCATAATAAAGGGAAACAAATGGATGAAGTGTAATAAATGCTATTAAAACTATTAATAATGAAAAGAATAAATTGTAACTGACTATATGTTTTTTTTGAATTATATATGTTTTTAATTTCCTTACAGGGACAATAAACGCAAGGGATATCGATATAATAATTGCATTTATAGGCAGATAAAGAGGATTATCGAAGAACGAATGAATGAGAAATAGAATAAATATTATGCTCCAAAATGGTTTGAATTTGTCCTTATTTTTGCAGGATATGTTTTTTATAGAATAAAACAATCCTGATATGGCAATAAATAAGAAAGTCAAAATACCTAAAATTCCATAATCGGCAAAGAATTGAAGATACTGATTATGAGCAATTCTCGCATGTACCTTATATCTCCATTTTTGCCCTTCTACAGGGAAATTATGCATTATGGCAAAATCTTCGAATGCTCCTGCCCCGACTCCTGTAATAGGGCTTTCCAATCCTACATTATATGCCATCTTCCATATTTTAGGTCTCTGCATATCATATGTATTTCTATTTCTCAATATTCTGTTCGACACAGGATTTGGTATTACAAGGATTAGAATTAATAGAGCAAACATTATAATGAGAGTTTCTTTAATCCTTTTAGATATACATCCTGTTAAAATAAATATTATAGGTATAAGGATTATAAGCATTCGTGATGCTGAGAATAAAATTGCCATTAAATTCATGATAAAAACAGATAATAATATGTAAAAATATTTTCTGTTTTTCTTAAAATAATCTATTAATAATGGAATAATCAGAATGGTTGTATATAAAATAAAAAGAGCATTCCAATTGGCATATTTCAACATTCCCTGAGGACGAGAGGAATGAAACACTATCTTTTGTACTATCACGATAATTGTATCTATGAACCCTAATGAGATGAAAAGGGAGACTATAATCTTTTCAATATTTTTGTTCTTAAACATAAATATAAAGAAAAACAAAAGAAGATAACTTGTAATTTCCAGCAAGTTATTAATGCTTCCCCAAACATAATAACTGAAAATAGTTGATATAATAATTGCTATAAAGAATAAAATATAAGAGAATATTATTTTATTATCATTGATGCTTATCTCTCTGTCCTGTGTTTCGACAATAATGCCTATGAGTATTGTGGAAACAAGGACAAATTCCCATATTCTCAACCAGTAAAAAGATTCTCCACCTTTAAAGAAAAAAGATGAGATTATCATTATTAATATTGCAGTAAAAGGGATGTAAAATGATTTTATTGCAATACTCTTAGAAAGAGTGTTTTTTAACATACATAAATATACAAGAAATATATTCTTTAAGCAAGAGAAAGATATAAATACGAATTGCAAGGATTAGGGAGAATTTCATAGAGAGGGGGATTCACCACTAATTCACGAATAAAAGATAATAGACATCAGACTTCAGACATCAGACACCAGCCGAAAAGGGAAAGAAAAAAATAACAACGAATTTCACGAAGGAGAAGGGAATATTTTTTACCTTTATTTCACGAATTGAAAACTAATTACACTAAGGGAGAAGAGAATAATTTATTGCTTTAATTAAAGGAAAGAGATAACCAATGATAGAGAGAATTAAACACGAATTACACGAAGAGAATCTTTTAACTTTCCCGCCCCACTGTGGGAGGGAACAGAAGGGAGGGGAAATAATTAAAACAGATAGGAATGGATTTAATCCTTTTTTCTCTCCTTAAACTGGTAAGTATGTCTATACCTACCTACCTGTTCCTTTTCTATATATCCTTTGACAATTAAGACCTTTTTTGATATAATCCGACAGGAATGGCAAAGATTATATCATTAGCTAATCAAAAAGGTGGAGTAGGTAAAACCACCACTGCTGTTAATCTCGCAGCCTGTCTTGCCGTAGCAGAGAAGAAAGTTTTATTGATTGATACAGA
Organism: uncultured bacterium; assembly: GCA_965372935.1. GTDB lineage: Bacteria > Hydrothermota > 32-111 > QNBC01 > QNBC01 > JAGLYS01. Next base: position 2,113 of record CBDVEF010000053.1, read on the forward strand.
TCCACAAGGTAATGCAACAAGTGGTGTAGGTATAGAGCCTTCACAACTTGATGCGACAATATATGATGTGTTTTTAGGGCAAAAGGAAATTAAAGATATAATTGCAAACACAGATATTGAATATCTTAAAATTGTACCTTCGAATATTTCACTTGTTGCTGTTGAGGTAGAACTTGTCAATGTTAAACAGAGGGAACTTATTCTTAAAAAGCAGGTAGATAAGATTAAAGACGAGTATGATTATATTGTTATAGATTCCCCACCTTCACTTGGGATTTTAACTATAAATGCACTTGCGGCATCGAAAGCATTGATAATTCCAATACAAAGTGAATTTTATGCACTTGATGGGCTTAGTAAATTGCTTAATACTGTAAAACTTGTTCAGGAACGATTAAATACGGATCTTTATATAGACGGTGTTTTGCTTACAATGTATGATACAAGACTTAATTTATCTCATCAAGTTGAGGATGAGGTAAAAGAATATTTTAAGGATCAACTATTTAAGACAATTATTCCCAGAAATGTCAAATTAGCAGAAGCTCCAAGTTTTGGGAAGCCAATAATTTTATATGATTCTACAAGTCAGGGAGCTTTAAGTTATTTGAAACTCGCAAAAGAGATAATAGATAAATATGAGCAACCATAAGAGGAAAGCTTTAGGGAAAGGGCTTGATGCTCTTATACCTGAGAATAGAGATATCAAAGAAAAAATATTGGAAATCGATGTTAATTTGATTGATCCAAATCCATATCAACCCCGATCATTTATTGAAAATCCCAATCTAATTTCTCTTATTGATTCCATCAAAGAAAAAGGTATTATCGAACCTATTATTGTCAGGGATAAGCCTGGCAATAGGTATGAAGTAGTATGTGGAGAGAGGAGACTCGAGGCTTCCAAAAGAGCGGGGAAAGAGAAGATACCTTCAATAGTAAAGAATTTATCGGATAGGGAAGCTCTTGAGCTTGCTTTAGTTGAGAATATACAGAGAGAAAGTTTGAACCCTATTGATGAGGCAAGAGGATTTAAACGATTAATGGATGAATTTGGGGCTACACAAGAGGATGTCGCAAGGGAGATTGGTAAATCAAGAGTGTCCATAACAAACACAATGAGATTACTAAGGTTACCTATACTTATACAAGAGATGATAATAAGGGATGAAATCAAGGAGGGGCATGCGAGGGTACTTCTCAGGATTGATAGTGATGCTGATAAAATCAATATAGCAAGAAGGGTGAAAAAAAACGGTTTATCTGTTAGAGACATAGAAAAACTTATTGCACCAAAGTTTAAGAGGAAAAAGAAGGAAGGAAAGACTGATTTATATATTCAGGAAATTGAATTGCAATTATCGAGATACCTCGGGACAAAAGTGAATATAAGTAAGAATGGTACAAAGGGTCGAATAAAGATAGAGTTTTATTCAGATGAGGAATTTACCAGAATTGTTGAAACAATAGAGCAATTTAAGAATGAAGAAATCTAATATGGATATAAAGGAAACATTAAATATTCTTTCAAGTGCATTCGGGTTAAGTTCATTTGAAGATAGTGCTATTGAAAAAACAGAAAAGATATGTAAGCTATTAGCAGATAAAACATATTTTGATAAAGCGGGAAATTTTATAGCATATAAAAAGGGGACGGAAGGGAAAAATAAAGTGATAATAGCAACACATATAGATGAAATCGGGTTGATTGTTTCCGGGATCGAAAAAAATGGCTTATTAAGATTCAATACAATTGGTGGTATTGATATTAGAATTTTACCGGGTTCAGAGGTGATTGTATTAGGAGCAAAGCATTTAAGTGGGGTGATAGGTTCAATCCCCCCTCATTTTCAAAATAAAGAGGGGATATCAAAATCTTATGAAAGGAATGAGCTTTATATAGATACAGGATTCGATGGAAAAACGATCAGGAAATATGTTGAAATAGGAACACCGGTAGCATTCAGACCCAAATTTACAAACTTAAAAAACTCAAAATATTCTAATAAGAGTTTTGATAACAGGGTTAGTTGTGTGGCTTCTCTATATGTACTTGAACTTTTAAGGAAATATAATCACAAATGGGATGTCTATAGTATTTTCACTTTACAGGAAGAATACACAATGCTTGGAGGACGAACGGCTGGATATAATACTAAACCTGATCTTGCCATTGCAATGGATACTACATTCGGTCAACAACCCGGTGTTTCTGCCGATCAGGGATATGATATAGACAAAGTATTAACTATATCCCGGGGACCGAATCTTCACATCAAAGCAACGGAAGAACTTATGGACATAGCTGATGAAGAAAAGATCCAATATGAGATAGAGGTAACTCCCAGAATGAGTGGAACGGATGCAATGGGTTTACAAACAACAGGTGAAGGAATCCCAACAGTGCTTATATCATTGCCTATTAGAAATATGCACACATCATTAGAGACTATTAATATAAGTACTATTAAAACTGCTGGCAAACTTGTTGCACGATTTATTGCATCGTTGGATGCAAACTATGAAAATAGATTCGAGTAGGGAATTTTAATGATTATTGAAAAATTAAGCAATGTTATGGGTGTTTCCGGAGATGAGTTTGAAATACGGTCATTACTATATAAATTAGCAAAAAAATATGCAGACTCGATAAGAATAGATGCAATGGGCAATATCATTGCATATAAAAAAGGGGCAAAAAGCAAAAGAAAATTAATGGTTGCAGCTCATATGGATGAGGTGGGCTTTGTCATTACGGGCATCGATGATAAGGGTTTTCTTAAAATAGCAAGAGTAGGTGGTATTGATCCAAGAGTATGTGTAGACAAAAGGGTAATTGTTGGGAGAGATAAGATACCCGGAATTATTATGTCTAAACCAATACATCTGTTAAATAAAGCCGAAAGAAAAAATATAATCCCGTTTTCATCACTTCTTGTAGATATTGGTGCTAAGAACAAAGATGAAGTAAAAAAATATGTGAAATTGGGAGATTCAATTGTATTTGATACGATATTTGAGAAATTAAATCAGAAAATAATAAAAGGAAAGGCATTTGATGACAGACTTGGCTGTTATACAGTTCTTGAGCTCTTAAAAAAGAATTATAAGGATGATTTATATGCGGTTTTTACCGTTCAAGAAGAGGTTGGTTTAAGAGGGGCTAATATAGCTGCATACAGCATTATGCCTGACTATGCAATAATACTTGAGGCAACAGGGGCACAAGATTTTCCTAACAAGAAAGATATAAATATATCACCTGAACTTGGGAAAGGTACATGTATCACCATAAAGGATGGACGTTCATTCGCTTCACCGGAACTTCTCGATATGAGCATTAAACTTGCAGACAAATATAATATACCATATCAATTTAAAAAAGCCGGTGTGGGGGGCACAGATGCTGGTGTTATTCAAATAACTGGTAAAGGGGTAAAAACAATTGTATTTGCAACACCAGCCAGGTATATACATTCACCTGTTTCCATATCGTCAATGGATGATGTTAAAAGTACATTTAGACTTGCTGATGTACTACTTAATAATATTAAATAGGAGGAATAATGAAGGATTTGATAATCAAACTTACAGAAATATCATCACCCTCCGGAAGTGAAGAAAAGGTGAGAAGCTTAATAAAGAATAGTATAGATAAATATGTTGATGATATTAAAATAGATAATATGGGTAATCTGATTGCGATAAAAAAGGGTAATTCCAAAGGAAAAACCATAATGTTTGATGCCCATATGGATGAAATAGGGGTTATTATCAATCATATAGATAATAATGGATTTTTAAGGTTTTCTCCCATAGGAGGGTTCTTCTCAATTCATGCAATTACTCATAGAATTCAGTTCCAGAATGGGGTAGTTGGAGTGATTGGAGAGGAGTTGAGAAAGGATTATTCTAAAGTAACTCCACTTGATAAGTTATATATTGATATAGGAGCAGGGAGTAAAAAAGAGGCTGAAAAGTATGTTGGTATAGGTGATGTTGGGAATTATTTTGCTAAAACAATTGTTATGGGAAACAGAATTATTGCAAAATCACTTGATGATAGAATCGGATGTTATATAATGATTGAATCAATAAAAAGAATTAAAAAAACCAACAACACATTATGTTTTGTTTTCACAGTTCAAGAAGAGGTTGGGATACGAGGGGCAAGACCTGCAGCATTTAGTATTAATCCTGATGTAGCTATTGCAATTGATGTTACTGATACAGGAGATACACCGGAGTCTTCTAAAATGGAAGTAAAATTGGATGGTGGAGCAGCTATTAAGATTATGGATTCAGGAATGCTTACAAATAAAAAAGTAAGAGAAATACTTATTTTATTATCAAAAAAGAATAAAATACCGTATCAACTTGAAATTCTGGAGCGGGGAACTACAGATGCATGTGGTATTCAAATAACTGCTGGAGGAATCCCAACAGGAGCAATTTCTATCCCCTCCAGATATATTCATTCCTGTTCTGAGATGGTTTCATTGAATGATGTAAATGCATGTATTGACCTTACGGTTGCATTTAGTAAGGAATATAATGATTAATATAAAGAATAATATTTTTACTGTAATATTATTATCATCAAGAGGTGGTCAAATTCGGGAAATTAAATTTACATTGGATAAAATTATACTTTTTTCTATGATTGCAATAATACTTATAACTATTTCAATCTCTGGAGTAGTATCGTATGGAAGGGTATATGTCACGGCACTAAAGGTTAAAATGGTAGAAAAGCAGAACAGGGAATATTCCGAAGAGAACAGAAAAATAAGGGAAGCTTATAGTAATATAAGATATATATTAAAACAGGATGAGAAATTAAGAATTCTCCTGGGACAAAGCTTAATGAAAGATAACAAAACACAGAAAAATTATGACTCATTAATTATGTTATCCCCGGATTTAAGAGATAGCTTGAAATTTGCAATTCAATCTCAGGAGTTACTTGATATTACAAGAGAAATGACAGGATATATCCCAAACATCATACCTGTACCAGGTCCGATAAGTCAGGGTTTTTCATCAAATCATCCCGGTATTGATATTGCGGCATCAGAGGGAAGTCCAATTATTGCAACAGCTGATGGAAAAGTTATATTTGTGGGTCAGGATTTGTACTATGGTAATCTTATTAAAATCGATCACAATGATAATTATATGACAATATATGGGCATAATAAAGAAAATATTGTAAAGAATGGAGATACTATAAAAAGAGGGCAAATTATTGGGTATGTTGGCAATACAGGGCGTTCAACTGCTCCTCATTTGCATTATGAAGTTAGACAAAAAGGTATTCCAATAGACCCAAGATCATTAATATATATAAAATAAAAAGGAGTAGTTATGATACAGCAAAAAGAGAATATAACGAATATTATTAACCAGAAAGCCAAAATAGTAGGAAATATGAATATCGATGGCAGCATAAGAGTCGATGGTTATATCAAGGGGAATGTAATTGTCACAGACCTTTTAGTTCTTGGTAAAACAGGAACAATAGAAGGAACTATAAAAACAAAGGATGCTATTATTGGTGGGATAATTATCGGAGAAATAAATTGTTCTGCAAAAGCAGAATTTCAAAATACTTCAAAGATAAAAGGGGATATATCCTGCAAATCACTAATAATTGAGGAAGGTACTCTTTTCGATGGGCACTGCAATATGGAAGAGGGAAAAACCAGTGGGCAAAAAACACCAGCAAAGTAGTTTTACAAGATTTCTACTTAACACGGTTGCATTAGTTGTCGTAACATTAATATTTAGAGGAATAGTTATCTCTAATTTATTTTCTCTAGTTATTGCTGTTTTTGTAATCAGCATTATTAATACCTTTATTAAACCAATTTTATTACTTTTAACACTTCCAATAAATATTTTAACGCTTGGTTTATTTACATTTGTTATAAACGGAGTTTTATTTGCATTTGCTGCTTTTCTTGTTCCAGGCTTTTCTGTTTCTAATTTCTCTTCTGCTGTTTTTGGTTCAATTTTATATTCTATTCTTAGTATAATATTTAGTAAAATATTTTCATAGAGATGATAATTGTTCAGATAGTTATTCTGTTTTTTTCAATTATAATTCATGAGGTTTCTCATGGTTACATTGCATATTTGAAAGGTGATGATACAGCTTACAAAAGAGGAAGGCTTACACTTAATCCATTACCTCATATAGACATATTTGGAACAATATTATTACCTTTGCTTATGTATTTTATGCATTTTAGATTTTTATTCGGATTTATCCTTATCTAAGATTGCAAGAAGATATAA
>CBDVEF010000054.1:0-8399 GCA_965372935.1 uncultured bacterium
CCCTTCTTTGTCATATTGCCCCCTCCCTTCTATTCCCTCCCCCCTGTGGAGGGAAAGTTAAAAGATATTTCATTTCTCGAAATTAAAGCAATAATTATTCCCTTCCGTGGTTTATTTCAATAAGTTTATCATTGTCATTGTGAGGAGTAAAGCGACGAAGCAACCTGCATTTACTCTTGTGGGATTGCTTCACTTCGTTCGCAATGACACGTCCATTTTTGTGTTATATCTCCTTTCCGTGCTTATATTTCTCATTCAGTGGTTTTCTTCCTCGCCCTTGATGGGAGATGACCAAAGGTGAAGATGATGTGGCACATATGTTCATACTTATCTACAATCTCCCCTACTTACTACATTGACATATTATGTATAAATTTATAATATATATTATGGATAAGTTTATAATACTGACAGGAATAATCGGTATGTTGTTTCTTCTAATTTCTCTTTTAATGATTATTTCAATATTTGAGAATATAATAAGAAGAAAAATAAAATTGAGATCTTTTCCTCGTAACTTCATTATTTTTATAATAATAGTACTTTTGGGTTCTTCATTTATATATTTAAGTTTGTTTCTAAAAACATTTTCAATATATGTAAAAGAGGAACAAGTCGGTACCATCTATGCCACAAGCAATAATAAATCGATAGATATCTCATTTTATAATAAAAAAGAGAAAAAGAATTATGAATTTAGTATTAAAGGTGAACAATGGATGATTGAAGGATATTTCATGAGATGGAGTCTTCCCCTGAGATTATTCGGAACTCCTTCTTACTATAAAATTATAAGATTTAGTGGTAGAGCAAAGAATCCAGACAGTATAAAAACTTCCTATTATCAAATACATACGGAACAAACCATTTGGAAATATTTCCTGAAATATGGTAAAAAAACACCTTTTGTAGATGCCGCATACGGTATTGCAACATTTCAATATCCCAGCAATGATACATTTTCTTTATATATAAACGATACAGGATTTATTTTAAGAAATCGTTAATCTAATATTTACTTCTCATTTCTTTAGAGATGAGAATAATTATATACAAATGGGAATGCCAACGCCTGTGGAAATGTACAACATTACCAGTTTTGCTTTTCTTCAAGAAAACAATTCAAAGATCGTTTTAGTAGGAAATATTTTCTTTACAAAAAGCCTTTAATATTTGTTAAGAGAAGTTTAGCTCCCTTCATCTTTAATATAATTAAATAAAACTAATTCTTTCCTTTTATTCATTATACCTTTCCCATTTTTATTTTTGCCATATCTCCCTGTAAATTCACCCTTTTCTTTTCTTTCTTTAAAAGTCTTTCTTACAATGTGCTTTGACTTTTCCTCATTAGCGAACTTTAATTCCCTTTCATAGTTTTTCAATCTATCTTCAGCAAATTTAATATATTCTTTAGAAATATCCACACCAATATAATCATGTCCTAATATTTTTGCTGCTACTAATGTTGTTCCGCTACCACAGTAAGGGTCAATTATTACTCCCTTATTCTCATCCATAACAGAATAAATAGCTCTAATGGGTAAAGCTAATGGAAAAGGTGCTGGATGAGGATTTTTTTGCTCTGGAGAAAACCTCCATATAGAAGTTAATAAAGCATGCTTTGATTTTAATTCTTCGCCTATTAATTTTTTCCCTTTTGGTTTATAAAGCCAATATATCCTTTCTTCTACTTGCCAGAATCTCCAACCTCTTATATTTGCTGCAATCATCCTATCCCATATTATTTCTTGTTTAATTGTCCACTTTATCTTTCTTAACCAATCCATAGGATGAAACATTACTCCCCTTTCCCATCTAATTTTATGATTATAAAAAAATGAGCCACCAGGTTTAGTAATCCTGAAAATTTCATTTAAAACCTCTATTTGATTTTTCTGATACAAATCTTCTGGCAACTTATCTGTTATACTTGAATATTTTACATTTTTAACCAGCCAGCCCTTTTTGTTTTCACCTTTGTTATAAGGTGGTGATGTTACACCCATATCAACAAACTCATCTGGTAGGGTTTTTAAAATTCCTAAAATATCTCCTTGAACTATTTTATTCAGATATTCATTTAAACTCATTTTGCTATCCCCTCTAAAAAATTATAAAAACCTTTAACAATATAAGGCTGATATTCTTTCAATTTATTCCTATCTAAAATATAAACAACTCTCAAATTAGGGCAATTAATAAAATACCTGTAGTCAAAACTTGCACTTCTCAAGAATTGTCCTATAACATCACCATTGGGAAATCTGTTTTCTAATTGTTGTTTTAACTTTTGAACAAATGGTTTGCTCCGAAATGGAAATTCTATAATGTAAATTAACTTTCCCTCAACAAAGCCACTAATAAGCATATTTAAATCTTTTTCTTTCTTGTCTCTTTCTAATCGTGCAATAGTATAATCTGTAAAATTTCCTCCTCCATTAAGTTTTCTTAAAGGTTTTAAACTAGTATCTACATTTTTTGGTTTTGCTTCACACTTTATAGTTTTTCCTGAAATAATAGTATCCTGCTTAAAACCGTTATATCCTATTTTTCCTTTTTTATGTTCATATCCTGCCAAATTAACTGTTAAAATTCTCGTATTGTTGAGGAATTTTTGTCGTTTATATACATTGTTAGTAAATCAACCAATCTATCTAATGAATTTCTTATGTATGCAAGATTCCATTTACTAACATACATTTATATCTCCACTGTTTTACTGCTCTTATGACCTAATAACTTCTTATTATAACTAAAATCTATTCCCGATTTAAGTAAATAATTATCAAATCTATTACTGAGACTGTTAATAATAAGATCTTTCATATATTATTAATTATAATTTAAATTGAATAGAAAATCAATTATATTTTTCAAGTACAATGTTATAATTATATAAATATCTGGGGACGGAGCTTGTCATCTTGACAATATCTATTCAATTCCATGCCCTTTCCCTGGTTCTTTTGAAAATGCCTATGGATGTTTCTTGCATTTATGTATTTATTAAACATTTAGATCCTGCTAAATTCAGGATCTGAGAGTAGATGCTGAATCAAGACTGAATCAAGTTCAGCACAGGGCTCAGCATGACATTGATGGGTAAGTATGTCTATACCTATCTACCCTCTTTTGTGAATTCGTGGTTGCATTTTAGCATTAAATCATATATACTACATCAAAAATTAGGAGGCAATATGGGTGGTATGTCACAAATAGTACTTCTGGTGGTAATTTTTGGTATTATGTATGTTCTTATAATACTACCGGAACAGAGAAACAGAAAAAAGCACAATCAACTTATTGAAAATCTAAAAAAGGGCGATAAAGTGCTTATGCAAAGCGGGATAAGAGGGACAATTACAAAAATTAAAGATAATGTTGTAATGGTCAAAATCGCTGATAAGGTTGAAATAGAGATAGAGAAATCTTATATTATTGGTTTATACAAGAAGGGGATAGAAAACACAAAATAATCCGATACAAAAAAATGAATATAGTATTTTTTGGATCAGACAATTTTGGAATTCCCACTCTTTATAAATTAAAGGATATGTCAAATCTGTTAGTTATAACAGAACCTGATAAACATATGGGTAGGGGAAGATCATTGAAACCCCTACCTATTAAGTTGTTTGCCTTAAAAAACAATCTTAAACATATTGAAACAGAAAATTGCAATGATAAAGGAATCTTAAAGAGAATCGAATCTTTTAATCCTGACTTCATCGTTGTAGTTTCATTTGGACAAATGTTAAATCAGGAGCTTCTGGATCTACCGAAATATATGACACTAAATACCCATCCGTCCCTTCTCCCAAGATATAGAGGGGCAGCTCCCATTCAAAGAGCTATTCTTAACGGAGAATCTGAAATAGGTGTAACTATAATAAAAATCGCAATGGAATTGGATTCCGGTGATATTATATCCCAACGGAAAATCCTTTTAAGTGATAATGATATATATACGGAAACATATGAAAAACTTGCTAAATTAGGGGCATCCTTATTAATAGAATCCATTAATGTGATTGTTAGAGATGATTATACACTACAACCTCAAAATAGTAATTTGTCCAATTATGCAAAAAAAATTAAAAAAGATGATTATATTTTAAATTTAGACAAAAGTGCATATCAGGTTCAAAGACAGATAAATGCATTTTCCAAAAAACCAGGAGCAAGAATATACTATAAAGGACAAATCATTAAAATTATTTCCTCTAAAATTGCAACTGAAAGAAGGTTCGATACATATTCATTATCAGCTATTGATAAGAAACTGTATTTAGGGACAAATGATTATGCAATCGAGGTTTTTGAGATTCAACCACAGGGCAAGAGGGTAATAAAAGGAATAGATTTTATCAACGGCTACAAAATCAATAAAACAATAAAGCTTGAAGAGGTTTGAGATGTGTGGAATAATTGGGATTATTGGCGATGAACGTGTAAGTGAAGATATATACATAGGACTTAATATTATACAACATAGGGGGCAAGACTCTTGTGGAATATGCACATATGATGGTAAATTTCATCTCCGAAGATATGAAGGATTAGTTCAAAATGCTTTCAAATCAGAATCTATCAGTCGTCTGACAGGGAAAATCGGTATTGGTCATGTACGATATCCAACAGCAGGAAAAGGCGGTATTGAAGATGCCCAACCATTTTTTGTAAATTATCCATATGGTATATCAATAGCTCATAATGGGAACATAGCCAATTATAAAAACCTTTCGAAAGTTATAGAAAAGGAATATAAGAGAATAGTTAATTCATCATGTGATATCGAAGTATTTTTAAATATTCTTGCTCATAATCTGGAAAATAGTGAATTCTCAATCGATACATTAAAAAAAGCCCTTATAAAAACTACTGATAAAATAATCGGAAGCTATTCGGTTGTTGCCATTATAGGTAACTATGGGCTTTTAGCTTACAGAGATCCATATGGATTTAGACCACTTGTTTTTGGCAAAAGGAATAATAATTTTATTTTTAGTTCAGAATCATGTGCAATAGACACACTTGGATATGAACTGATAAGAGATGTAAAACCGGGTGAAATGGTTTTTATAAATAATAATCGGGAATTTTATAGTGAAGTGATTACAGCAGAAGATTTCAGACCATGTATATTTGAATATGTTTATTTCGCCAGACCCGATACAATGATGAATGGTATTCTTGTTGCCAGAGCCCGTTATAATCTTGGAAAAACACTGGCGGAAAAGATCAATAGTATGGGACTAAAGCCTGATGTTGTTGTTCCTATCCCCGATACAGCAAGAAATGCAGCATTGGCAGTTGCTAAAAAATTACATATATCCTATCAGGAAGGATTAATAAAAAACAGATATATTGGTAGAACATTTATTATGCCGGGGCAGGATATAAGGGTTAGCTCTATAAGACAAAAATTGCATCCCGTAAAGGAACAGCTAAAAGGGAAAAAGGTATTGCTTGTAGATGATAGTATCGTTCGAGGAAACACTTCTAAAGAGCTTGTGAATTTAGTTAGAAATACAGGAGCAAAAGATGTTTATTTCGCATCCTATTCTCCACCTGTGAAACACCCCTGCTATTATGGAATTGATATTCAAACAAAATCCGAACTAATTGCCAATAAAATGGATATAGAAGGTATCAGGGAATATATTAATGCAGATGCTCTAATTTACCAGGATTGTGAAAGTATGGTAAAAGCTATAAAAAAAGATGCAAAAATCAAGTTTAATAAATTTTGTACTGCATGTTTTTCCGGAGATTATCCTCAAAATATTCCACATAATATCCTTAAAGATATTGCAGATGACAGAAAAAAGAAAACATAGATACTTTCTCTGTATTCTCATCTTCCAGATTTTACCTCTAATCACTCTTAACCCATCACCTCTAAAATCATTGAATAATGGAGATAATACACTGTATATTAGTGCTGATCTGATTTTTTACTATAAAAACAACGCTATAATGCTGATAAGAGATTCCGACACCTCACTTTTTATAGATAATTTAACGGATATTTCCTATTGGTATTATGAAAACCAATATATTTACTTTTGTAGCGACGATTATATATGTAGAACATCACTTATAAACAGTAAAACAGATACATTATCACAAATAGTCGATATAAAATCATTTATTTACAAAGTAAACAATCTATATTACATTGACGATTTAGGAGTATGGAAAAACTCTATCCTTATAACAAAAGGAAATATTACTAAATTTGGGATAGGGAAATCAGTTGATATATTCTTTTCATCCAACAGCACCCTGTATAAATGTAATCAATATGTTTCTAAACATATAATAGAATCGGGCATTACAGATTTTACAATTGATAACCTTGGCAATATAATTATACTAAAAAATGATACTATAAAAATTAACAACGAGTATTATAACCAATTCCACTTTACACCTAAGAAATTCTATACATATGAAAATAAAATCATAATTTATGCGAAAGATTCTATATATATTTATCCTTATTAGCTTTTTTAGGATACTTAACGCAGATGTTACTGATACATTATTTATATCTAAAAAAGGTAAATATAAATTAACCTACAAGGATATTAAGGAAATCATTTATATCAAACCGGATTCCCTTAAAAATAATATAAAACTTAATTTAAGTAGTGGGGTTCTGGATTATTTATATCCGATAAAAGATACATTAATTTTTATAATAACATATCAATCGAATGACGAAAAAATTACCATCCAAAATTATAAACTAAACAGCAATTTTAACCCGGAGAAATATTCGGAATACATTGCCACCTATAAATTTCAAGAGATCAAAAATAGAGATGATATTCAAATAAATGGTATAAACCTTTTGGGAATGAATTTTAACGATAGAACAGGAATGAAATTTTCCGCATCAAGCAATAATCATTTTAATATAATGTTAAGAAACGGATTATTATTAAAAGGATATATAGGTGATAATAATCGAATTTTCTCACCTGAGGGTGTTTATATTAGTGATATATCAGGATTCAAAGTTGAATTGACAAAAAATGAAAACAGAGTATCTTTTGGTGATATAACATACGATTTAAATCAAACCTGCCAAAAGATGATTGGTATTGATTTTGAAAATAAAGATAAATTTAGAATAATTATGGGTCTTGATGGTGGTTTTATTTCAAGTGTCGACATCGATCCCGAATCAAATAATTTAGGACCTTATAATATATTAACCTCTTCTGATTCCCTCTATTATATAACAACAAATTCTGAAAATGTTTATATAGATAATAATAAGCTAAGAAATGGTAAAGATTATTCTATGGATTATTTGAATGGAACCATAATATTCAAATCCGGGATTCTTTATACAGGAATGAGTAAAGTCCATATTACATATCAATTGAAGAGCAGATACAATATGCGACACTATATACATTCCGATATCAAGCTATTTGATAAAAAATTACAAATATCTTACGATGAAATAAAGGATTGGAAACAAAATTCCCTGAACATAGATTACGACAATATAGTATCCAGTGATTCGATTTTATATATTGACGGCGGTACTTATGTCGGAGATGATAACGGCAATTATACGAAATCAGGAAATATATATACTTATGCAGGGGAAAATTTGGGGGACTATACCTGTTATTTTACATATATGGGAGAAGAAAATGGTAATTATGTCTATAGCAATATAACACATGGATATCTGTATGTTGGCAGCAATAATGGTAATTATTTACCTGTAATAATAATTCACGCTCCGGAACTCAGTAGAGAAATTGAAATATTATTCAATATTTATAATATAACCGGTAACTTGAATGTTAATCAGAACAACCCCAATATATTGAATAAAAATGTTTTTTACACATACAGTGGGGAACTCGGAACAAAATGGGAATATAGCCATCTGAATGACACATTTAATCTAACATTAAAAACATTATGGTATTCAAATATGACAAAAAGAGATATAAATAACAAAATATCAAAATTAAAGTATGACTTTAATATTCAGAACATTGAGATAAATGATCAGATTTTTGCACCTGCTCTCGATTTAAATTACAAATTTTCAAAATATGTTTTTATAAGAACAATTGCCGAAGAGTTGATATCAGAAAAGCAATTTATAAGAATAAATTCCCTTCACCATATATTTTTAAACAATTTTATTTCCCTCGATAATGAAATAAAATATTTAAACAGTACTGTAAAAAAGAGTAATACAATAAACAAATTCAATTTAAGCTCAATTTATTTTAATCTTTCAATATTTAATAATAACTTTATTGGCGATTCTCTTGCTTTTCATGAAAATGGAATTTTATTGTTTAATAACAATGCAAATATTAAATTGAGTAAAAAAATATTCGAGGATAGCTCTACAA
>CBDVEF010000055.1:0-8355 GCA_965372935.1 uncultured bacterium
TTCTACTGGCCACTATGAAAACTGGGGTTGGGATATAGTTCTTCCTTTCAATTTCAGGGGTGATGGTTATATATGGGATGTTACGGAGAGATATTCAGCTGTTTGTACACTTACCATTCAAGTGAACGATATTAGTGGTGTCCCTGTGGATGGTGCTAAAGTTTCACTTGCCAGTACAAATAATAGCGGATCAGGTATATACTATGCCGGATGGCATTATACAGGAACGGATGGTAAAGTTGATTTTATCATAGGAGATAACAAACCATATTATGGAAGAATCGATTCTGATATGGGATATTACCCTGATCCGGGATATGTAACTCAATTGATAGCAAATTCTTCCGCAGGAAGTCATTATAACTGGTCTCATAATTTGTCGGGAACTATGCCTGAACTTTCTGTTACATCTGATACAATACCTTCACAACCGGATTCTATTTATAAAGTGGAAATAAACTTCACTATGCCTGATGAGGTTGTATATGGCAATACACTTTTCCAGAACGAATTGGGTATTAAAAGTAAATTTGCACATTGGATCACTGATGGTAACATTGAATTCTTTATTTGTGATTCAACTAATTACTCATTGTATCAAGCAGGTACTCCATTTAAGGCATTTAATATCGGTGAAGATGTTAATTACGGAGATGTAAGTTTCATTATCCCATCTACAGGGAAATGGTATATTGTGTTTTCAAATGAGGATGCTATTATAAATGAAGGGATCTGTTCATTTAACATGAAATTATTTAAAAATATTACCGGTATTAAGGATTTAGTAAAGGAGGATATAGTCTCCGGTATTAAAGTTTATCCAAATCCATTTGCTACCAGTGTAGTAATCGAGTGTGCCATACCCGGCAACAATGCTGATAATTTTAGTATGCAAATATATGATCTGTCAGGTAAACTCATTCGAAATTTGCCGGTTAATAATTCCAAATCTGCGATTAAAAAGGTATGTTGGGATGGAGAAAATTACAGAGGTAAATCTGTTGTAGCAGGCGTATATTTTTGCAAAATTATTACAGGGAAGAATGAGTTTATAAAAAAGATAATAAAAATGAAATAGGTAACGGATTAGTGAGTATATAAATGTATTTGGAGTCAATAAGGGACGAGAGTCAACCGTCCCTCATAATAATCTATGACACGAAAAGTAAAAAGGGTTAGATACCGCCTCGATTCGAAAGATGTAAAATCTATTTCCCGAAATGACCTTATAGCTATTCTCAGAGCTGCTGACTCACTTATTATGAGTGGGGGACGTGGTATGTTATCAAAAATTCTAAAAGGCTCTAAGGATAAAAGGTTGTTGGAACTTGAGCTCGATAAATGTCCTGTCTATGGTTATTTTAATACATTGACTCTTCCGAATATTTTAGCACGGATAGACTGGACTATTCTAAACGGGTACTTGAGAATCGAATATAGCTTTCGGCTGCCTTTTCTGGTCTATACGGATGCCGGATGGCAAATCGAAAAGGATACTTATTCATCAGAATTGTTGGACTTACTCGGTAAGATGGCAGATAACCCTGTTGCCGGAATGGATCTAAGCTTTTTAAAAGACCGCAATAGAAAGATGATATTTATGTTGTTGGACAAGATAAATGATACAGATAACCCTAAGTTTATTCCTATTCTCGAATGTTGGAAGCAAGTAGACTATAAAAAAGTTCAACAAAGAATTGATAAGGTAATCGAACATCTAATAAAATTTTAACATTGAACCTAAATATCTAATTTTCTTTTTTGTGACATTTTAGCATTGTAACATAACTTAAAAAATATAATAGATTTTTTATTAAATCCGGATATTTATAAAGATACAAGATGTTATGTCTCTACATTGCTTAAATTAATCAAACAGATATCCGAATGTTTTCTTTTTGATAACAACAATAGCATTAATGTTGAAATCTCTTTATATACTTTAGGACATTGGAAATAATGATGGATAGATTAGAAAAAGAATTTAAAAGATTATATGCTTGTTATATTAGCGGTTAACCATACTGGAAATGATTACTATCTATTACCAGATTTTTCATAGGAAGTCGGACCGCTCATCCAACCTGATTCTTTTAACCACCATTCTGGATAACCAACTTCATTAGCCATATGCTCTTTTGTATTTATATAACCATCGTTATATTTTACAATTAATTGATTTGAGAAAGCCCACCAATCTTTTACTACATTATCAGCGTTCTCTAAACAATATTTTGTAAGAAACTTTTTAACTTCCAAAGTATCTGTTTTTATTATCAATAATCCGATGCTATCAATAGTACTTATCTTTTCAACTTCACCTATTTCAATTAGATTTTGTATATTTTTAATATCACGTTTTATATAATTGTATTTCTGAGCAGACCAATTAGATACAAAATTAAATGCCCACCATGCACTTTTTCTACTGAATTCATCGGTATTACATACCTGATAACTTTGTGGAAGATCATTAATACCAACATAAAAAGGTACAAAACAAGTTTCACTAGGTTTATCCAATCCCATCCAGCAGATTCCACCTATAAAATCAGGTAGCCAGCTTCTTGCTTGATTTACATAAACATATCCACAATATGCTACGGATAAAGGTCTTTCCCATGCTCCTTTCAAATGCCTTTTAGGATTTCCTACATCTCCTTGACCATCATAATGACCATAATAACGATTTGGAAAACCAAAAGGACCTGAAGCTTTTCCTTTTGTCATATCAAATTCAGTTCCCTCATAATGATCTCTATGTAAAGCCATAACATCTCTAACTTTCAATAGTTCATCAGGTTTTATTGAGAAAGGATAATCTTTAGTATATCCATCTTTAACCCATGGTGATAATTCATTTGAAGGTGCTACCAAAGACATTACTCTCCATATTCTTCTAAGAGAATAATATGGATGATTATATTCTCCAAGACTTACTGCTTTCAGCCAATCAAGTTTTCCTTTTGAAGGATCCCACCAGCCTAAGGCTTCAACCTGTTTGAAAAGTTCCGGAGAATATATAAGATCAGAATCATTTGGATCGATATTTCTTATCCTGAATTGATTAGCTGCTACAAACAATTCACCATCGGGGACTTTTTTAGCAACCCATAATCCACCTGTACTGTCTATTGTTCCACAGCACATTTCAAAAACCCAGCCTTCATTAGCATCCCCAATCAAAAGTGTTTCTCCGGTACCATAATAGCCATGTTTTTCAATCATTTTCCCAATTAGAATAACTGCTTTTCTTGCTGTTCTACATCTTTCTAAAGCTATTCTTGAAAGTTCACTGCTGTAAAAAATACGTTTGCCAGGTTCAGCACCAAGTTGGATTTTAGCTCCATTTGTGCATTCGCCTATCATTAGTTGATGTTCATTCATTATTCCATATGAACCATCAAAATATGCATAAGTATGTTTAACTTGAGGAATAGAATCCAGTGGAATCGTTTTTGGATAATCTTGCATATTATATCCTGGTCCTCTTTCTGTAGCAACTATTCTCGGATATAAAAAACAATTGTATTTAGAGATTTCTCCAAGAGCTACAGCTGAAGGGTAAATGTATCTCCAAGATCCGGGATCATGATCCTGTGCAGGAATATATATAATTCTTTCATCACATAATTCATTATCATCAGAATGAGTAACCAATACCGAACCATCTTCGGTAGCTCCTTTTGTAACAAGAATTGTTGTACAAGCGAAAGTATGAACAGAATAAATAATAACTAAACAAAAAACTAAAAACGCGAGCTTAAATAATTTCTGCATTCTTTACTCCTTTTTGAACCTATAACTTCTTTAACATTGATTTATTATTGTAATAATCAAACATTCATTTAGCATACTTCGTTTTTTATAAAAAATCAATACTAAAATTATGATTGTCAACACCCGTCTCTCACAATTCAGAATTATCAGATAAAGGTATATAAGAAAAAAACGAGGGAGACAAGTTTCTCGAGAGTAATTGAGAGACCTGTCTCCATATTTATATCTTCTTTATCATTGTAAGTAAAATTTATGTCAAATTAATCGAATAGATAACCGAATGTTTTCTTTTTGATAACAATAGCATTAACGCCAACTGTAGAACCAGAAACGCCTTTATATGCTTTAACACATATGGCATACCAATCGCTTTTTGTTGCTACATACTGTAAATCTTCAGGATTATCACTACTACTTGAAGAATGAGCAACATAGTTTTGACCACTATTTGACCAGATAGAGATATCTATATCTCCACTCACCTTCTGATACCAATTGGCGGCACAATAAATTTTATCATTATTATTAGCATAAACCCAGAAGTATTTAAAATCATTCTTATTTGGCATAGTATATTCTCCTGAACCATCATAGGTGTAAATTCCTGTGTACTTTGCTATACGAACGAGCATACCAGTAACATATCCTACAGTTTTTCTTAATGAAAGAGTAGTTGCATTATATACTTCACTATTATTCCAGTTAGGAGTACCAAGACCAATAATATCTAATATCCTATAACATTTTTCAGCAATCTCTTTTGATGTACTCGATGCTGCATTCGCAAAAGAGGAAGCTCCTGTCATTTTGGTAGATATAATAGCAGGATAAATCTCTTTGCTGAAAATTTTCCCACTATTCCAATTATCATCAACTGAACACTCATAATCTACATGTGAACATATTTGTTCCCATGTCCCACCAAATGGCCAATAGCTATGATAAATACAGCCTAAATCTTCAACATAGTGCATTAAGTATGCAATTTTCTTTTGTGCTGCTGATTTATTATTCGCATTTACATAAGTCTTGATTGTATCTGCCCATTTCTGAAAGTTATAATCAGCCCAATGTTGTGTTCCCCACAGCCACTCATAAGGTTTTTCACGTTTCCATGTACTGGCAACATTTTTCCAGTAACAGGTGTGACCAGGATGGGATTTACCCCATGCAAATCCGCCATATCCTATATCATCCGGTGATGTCGAATAATCGGGATCATCACTGTAATGATAATATCCTCCTACATTTACGCCTAATGCTTTGTATCCTGAGAGCGTTAAACCATGATGTTGATCTCCGTTCCACATTATAGATGCGGTAGCCCCCTCTTTTTCAAATAGAAGCGTCATATCGGGATCGGGAGGTATTCTGAAATCTTCAGGTTCTATAGAATCGTTTAAAGAACAACCTGTAATTACAAAAATCAATACTAATATTATTATTGATAGATTTCTAATTTTCTGATAGGTTATCATTTTATTCCTCCTAAATGGTTAATTCCTTGCATTTCGTTTGTTGCATTGTTTTTTAAAATTAAATAAAACTATGCCATAAACAAACTATGTTAAATCATGATACACCTTCCTGTTATATATTCAGTTATATAGAAGAGAGAAGATATAAATCTCTCTTCTATATAATCTCTTTATTAAAGGACAATTAATTTTGCTGTTTTTGTATATATACTGTTTGTAGAAGTTTTTGCTTTTAGTTGAATAAAATAAATACCTGAGGTAAGTTTTTTGTTTGAATTAAATTCTTTACAATTGATATAATAAACACCTGATTTTCTATTTCCACTAAATAATGTACCAAATAAGCGACCATCGATACCATATATATCAATTTTTATATTACTTTCAGTGGGAATAGTATAAGAAATTTTAAACCCATCGTTATTTTCAGATGAGAAAATCATAGATCTGATTGAAAATTCCTTAGAGATAGTGGCAACATTCCTTTGCTTTATTCCTGTCATCCATTGGAAGCTTTGCTGGATTAGAGTAGGTCTGAATAAAGAGTCAATCTCCCAAAAATTAAATGTAAGATAAACAGCATTGTAATTCGGATATTCGACCTGTAAACCGCAAGCTTGATTTGTATCTCCATGAGCAACCCATGCTCCATCGCCAAATGTAAATATACTTCTTGAATAGGGAACTGTATTGTCAGGATTTACAACATCAGGTGATCGCCCAAGTACCGAAATCGTATCTCCTTCGGTAAATAGTCCGGAAACACCCCAGATTTTCCCGCTTGTTACAGTTGTCGGATCATCATCAAGTCCATCATTTCCACCTCCAAGATAATCTGCAAAGAGATAATTCTGGAATAATTCAAGATTAGGGTAACCGTTCGGATGCCCGCTTTGTTGATAACCAAGATCACAACTTGTTATAAAAAGTTCTTTTTTATTTATTGGGGTTCCTGAATCCATCCAGCTCAGTAGTCTATTTACTTCACTCGAATCACCAGAACTGGGTGTAGGCATACTGAATAGCATCATATCATATAAACTATATACGGAGTTGCATTCATCTCTGTCGTAAGTATCAAAACTATATCCGGCTTCTGTTAATGCCGTTACATATGCATGATAGTCTCTTTCCGTATAGTCTTGTGTCCCACTATAGTTGAATAGCATTGTAACACCTGAAGATGGTAAAATCGTAAATGTATAGAATGAATCCGTGGCATTAGCAGGATCCGAAGACCTGTTTGAATTTGTCGATGCATCTGTAGATGCAAAATAATATTGTACTATTGTCCCTCTTGGTTGAGCTGGGATATGGTAATAAAACATATTTGTCCCGCTATTCATACTGTCGGAAAGAACTGCCAACCATCCAGAACCTACATTATAATATAGTGAATCCGAAGCTAAACCTGAAGCATCCATAATTTGGGTTTCAACAACAGGTATTGTGTCAAATGTATTTTTTCTTGGTATTGTATTGTAAATAGGAGGCTGGTTATCTTCACCTGTGTAAAATTTTATTGCCAGAGAATCGACTAAAAGATTGTCAACGGGATCTCCATTGTATTGGTATAAAAGCCCATCTGTACCATCACCGTTTTCTATTCCTGTTGTTGCACTTTTACCGTTTGTATACGAAGTACTGGTTGAAATTGTTGCATCAAGGTATTGATAAACAATATCTCCGCTACTTTCATATAAAAGAATTTCAAATGTTATAGGATCGTCATAGACACTATATCTAAAGATATTATTCCATTCGATAACAAAAATCCGGTCTGGAGTAGTTCCGATTGTTTTACGATACATAATTCCGCCTGATGTAACATTCAAATCATCCCAAAATATACCGCAGTAATTATTTGGAGTTCCAGTAGTAGGAATGCTGGAATTAAAACCTATATTTATTGCTAAGTGTGAACCAAAGCCAATTATACCATTTGTTCCAACATAAACCGTGTCATAAGAGAAACCATAGAAGTCGAATGTGAAATCAATGGGAACTGTAAAATATTCATCATCTCCAGTCCCAATAATAGTACCATCTGTTGCATCAACCCATTGAAAAACAGGTCCGCCTGTCGTATCACTATCTATCCACATATATCCGAAACCATCGGGACCACCAGTATGACTTCTCAAAGATAAAGAGTTGTTTCCCAATAATGGTGAAGCTATTATTAAGATTGACAGTAATAGAATAAATAAGTATTTGTGCATATATACCTCCATTTAAATATTCGTTAATATGTTATCTAATTTAATAAAATCATTTTCTTTGTATTTATATAATTGTCGGCATTGATTTTATAAAAATAAACACCGGGTTTTAATTTGTCACCGGAATCAGCCCTTCCGTTCCATTTAACAATATGCCATCCTGAATTTTGTTTTTCAGATACAAGTCTTTTAATTAATTTTCCTGATAAATCGAATATGTTTAGAGAAACATAACAATCGGATTTTAGCATATATTTAATTGATGTGTTTGTATTGCTGTTTATAGAAAAAGGATTGGGAATATTTTGTTTTAATAAATATAAATCTATAATGTTATATTCTTTGTTTTTGGCTATTCCACTATTTAAGTTTCCGATTCTATAAATACTGTTATGGGATGTAAAGTAAATTATTTCAATTATTGCAATAGGTCTCTCAATATTTCCGTCGGAAGGGCATTTCCAATTTACGGTTGCAAAAGAAAAAGAATCGATTAATGAATATAATGTATCGTTATTAGAACCGCAATATATAATACCGGAACTGTCGATTATAGGTGATGAACATACCCTGTCACTAACTCCAAATTTCCACTTTAATTCACCATCAGGATATACAGCCACAAGATTGTTATATGGTGTGCCTACATATATAGTGTGATTGAATCCTATTGCAGGGGAGGAGTAATATACATCTGTTATACCGACCTTAGGTGGGTCTATTTGCGTTTGCCATAGATCTTCGAATGATGTTCCTGTATCTCTTAATGCATATAGTTTTCCATCATTAAGTACAAAATAAATGGTATCCCCCTTTATAGACATATCCTTACCCACATCTTTTAGAAACATATAAGTTTTAATGATAATTAATCA
>CBDVEF010000056.1:0-8201 GCA_965372935.1 uncultured bacterium
CAATGACATTTTTCGATAAAAATCCAATAGGAAGATTAATTACAAGGGTTACAAATGATATAGAAACATTGCACGAACTCTTTACAGGTGGGGTTATAGCGATCATAGGGGATATATTTACCATAATTGCTATTGTTATAATAATGATAGTTATGAACCCTAATCTCACTCTTGTATCCTTTGCTCTTTTACCGGCATTTGCACTGGCTGCATATATATTTTCAATAAAATCTCATGCAGCATACCTTGATGTAAGGAAATATGTTGCGAAGTCTAATGCAAACCTTCAAGAAAACCTTTCAGGATTAAAGGTTATTCAAGCTTTTACAAGAGAAGAAAGGAATTACACCAGATATAAAACAATCAATAGATCATATGTAAAAGCGAGTTACAGAGCAATAAAAATCAATACTATATTTTTCCCCGTAATAGAAGCACTAAGCTCTATTTCAATTGGTATTGTAATCTGGTACGGTGGGGGGAAAGCGATTCAGGATATAGTAACAATGGGAACGCTCATTGCTTTTATATCTTATGTGAGACGATTTTTTGCCCCGATTAGAGACCTTGGAGAGAAATACAACATTATGCAGAATGCATCAGCCTCTTCTCTCAGGATATTTAAACTTCTTGATAAAGATATGAAAATCATTAACAAGCCTAAATACCCTGATGTAAAAACTGAGAAGGGAGAGATTGAGTTTAAAAATGTTTGTTTTTCCTATAATGAGGGAGAAATGATATTGAAGAATATTTCATTCAAAATACATTGCGGAGAGAAAGTAGCATTTGTAGGAGCAACTGGTGCTGGAAAAACATCAATTATAAATATAATTCCGAGACTTTATGAAATTGAAAGTGGGGAGATTTTAATAGATGGAATTAATGTAAAATATTTTGATAAATTAAACCTGCGAAGAGAGATTGGTATTGTTTTACAAGAGCCTTTTATATTTGCCGGAACTGTGTTTGAAAATATCAGGTTGTGGGATTCGAATATAACAATTCATGATGTTGAAAATGCCTCAAGGATTGTCAATCTGCATCCATTTATTGTAAAGAGAAAAAAAGGATATTTTGAAGAGGTCGGAGAAAGAGGTAGCAATTTCTCACAGGGTGAGCGACAGATGATAGCCTTTGCCAGAATATTCCTGAAGAATCCACCTATCCTTATTATGGATGAAGCAACATCAAGTATTGATACACATACCGAATCATTGATTCAGGATGCTTTAATAAAAATTATGGAAGGGAGAACATCAATAATTGTTGCACATAGACTCTCTACAATTAAAAATGCAAATAAGATATATGTTGTTCATAAAGGTGAAATCGCAGAAGAGGGGGGGCATCAAAAACTACTTGCTCTAAAAGGTATCTATTATAAACTTTATAAATTGCAATATGCAAAGTAATGCTGGAATTCTTAATCTGATTCCATCTCTCCGAGAATTTCAAATTCCACACGTCTATTCATTAAATAATCAATTTCATTTTTCTCAGGATATACAATTGGTTTCGTTTCTCCATATCCTTTTGTAATAATAGTTGACTCTCGAATATTAAAATTCTTTATTAAATAATATTTTACAGCTAGCGTTCTTCTTTTTGATAATCTAAGATTATATTCTTGATGTCCCTTGGAATCGGTATGCCCGTTGATTCTAATGAAAACATTCGGATTGTCTTTCATTATAATCCCAATGGAATCAAGTACAGGGTATGATTCTTTCATAATGGATACTTTATTCTGTTTAAAATGTATGTTGCGGAATGTTATTTTCATCCATTTCTTTAATAAAAAAACATCTTTGTATGTTATTTGATTTGTGTCTATTGAAAAGGATGTAGTTTGTCTTATGAAATCTTTATCCATTGGTATAACTTCAATGGAATATTTTCCGAAATTTAATTTTGTTTTAATAGTCCCGTTCTCATCTGCTTCAAGTTCCTTAACTTTATCTATAAGAGAATCATAGACGATAATATTGCAAAGAACAGGAACCTTAGTATTTGCATTTAACACTCTAATAATAAGCTCACCCTCTGTAGGTGATGGCACAATCACCTCTACTTTAGGCGGGACTTTGGGTTTGGCTTTTACTGTTTCAGTTTTATGTTTTACAATTTCCTTTGCTTCCTGATTTAGTTGAATTGTTAATGAAAAATTGATAGACGGTGTATTGCCACTGCTTGAATATAACTGTTCAAGATGCGTAAATGCGAGTCCTGCTTGCAGATTACGATTCATATACCTGCTCAACAATTTAATGCCTGCGTTGGCATCTCTTCCGTCAAATTCAGCATTTAAAAATAAATTTTTAAAAACTTTATATTCAGCACCTATGAATAATCCGAAATACCAGTCCCCTGATACGGTTGTATAATCACTTGCTAATACTGATGGATTGAAATAATGTGAGATTGGACCATACCCTACATACTTCCCTCTTCCAATTCCCAAATTAAATTTTAACATATTGTTATACTCTGATGTTGCAACTAAATAAACCGATGCATTTTCAAAAGGTCTGTTGGGATAATTCCAATCTGATAAAACGCCGGAAGAATCTCCACCAACCGGGGAAATTTTCTTTTTATAAGTCAAATCACTTATTCCTATTGCAAACCCCGGTCTTAAATTATTTCCCTTTAATATTGAAAATCTACCATCAAAACTCCAATCTGTAAGTGTATAATAATGGAGTGTAACCTGAGCCTTATTGAAAATACCAATGGTTGCAGCCATATTATAATAAACATGATCAGGTGCATTTGTAGAAAGGGGTGTCGAAAAATTGCCATTAATTTCAACACCTGCAATAGAAGTAATTATATCAGCTGTTGGAATATCAATCATATTCGATGTGTTTATATATTCGGCATTTAAAATAAATGTTGTTAGAAATAGCAATATAAATAGTAATCTTTTCATTATATATCTCCTTGTTATATTGATATTAGTATATAATAAAGTCCTTAAAATTGCAAGAGGGGGAGAGGGAGAGCAACCACGAATTCACTAATAAAAGATAATAGACATCAGACATCAGACATCAGACACCAGCCGAGAAGGGAAAGAAAGAAATAATAACGAATTACACGAAGGGGAAGGGGAATAACTTTTTAATTTTATTTCACGAATTGGGACAAATTACACGAAGAGGAAGAAAGGGGGAGATTAGTCACGAATTACACGAAAGGGAATAATATTTTACCTTTCCCGCCCCATTGTGGGAGGGAATTGAAGGGAGGGGGAAAGATATTACAATGTCATTGCGAACGAAGTGAAGTAATCCCATAAGAATTAAATTATATTACTTCGTTGTTTTACTCCTCGCAATGACAACGATGGGCTGAGTGAAATGATTATAAATGCCTATCTACCAATGTTATGAAATTTCTCCTTGACAACATGGGGGGGGGCAGTATAATAAACAAATTTCAACAATTAACCAGGGAGGTTTGGTGAAAAAGTTAAAGAAATGTATATATCATCCAATAGTTTTGTTGTTAATAATTATTTTAGTTTGTTATACAGGAACAGGTTGTGGGCAGCCTTCAGGGAGCTGGCGTATTGCAGATAGTCTTGTTGTAGAATTTGTTTTTTTTGATGATAATGTAAGTCATGAAGATTATATTGACGGTTTTCCTGATATCATTGAAATTATGTTGCCAAATCAAAATTATAATGATACATTATATTATGTATTAGATGCCACAATATATGGCATAGATAATAGTGCATATACTATTGATCAAAATTTAACAAAATGGGTTACAATTAATGATTCTTTTGGTGATATGAATATGAAAATACTGAAAGAAGGGAATTCTATTATATGTTATCCTTGGGCAGGGGGAATGGGATTTATAGATACGCTAAAAATAGTAAGAGTGTCTGATGAAAATGGAATTTCAGCTTCAAGTGGTATTGATTCTGCATTTTCTTTTAAAGTTGCAGTATATAACATAGGGGCAAAACAATATGAATATTATCAAAAAGATTTTAATATGTCTTTTAAAAAATCAATGAAGATAGAAGTTGATTATACAATTTATGCTGATGATTTTTTCGAAGGGGACTTTAATATAGATAATATTATTTCATCTTTTGAAAACCTAATATCTGATAATAAACTTTATATTGACAACATAATATCAAATTCAGGAATTTCAGAGCATCCACCAGTTGTAAATGAGTATCAATTGGATTTAATGTTCGATTATTCGCACCCATATCATAATAGTGCACTTGATTTTGAGTTGTATGAAATTACAGATGATGAACGAACAATTGAAATAATATTTTATGCGATGGGAGGAATAGCATGTTATGGTGTTACAACCGGAACAAATGGGAATCTTCATTATTACAGCTCTACGATAGGAGATACAGTTTTTAATAATCCTGTATTTTTAAATGTATTTGCATTACATAATGTTATTAAGTATAATGATACATATTACTGGGAAGGTGAAATAGGGAATAGTACATTCAAAGTAGATGAATTTCGCAAAGATTTAAGTAAAGCAGAGGGAATGATTCTTGCTCATGAAATCGGGCATAATGCAGGGAATCTGCAACATGTGACAAGTAAGGGAAATCATGGTTATGGTTATAATGTAATGTATGTATGCGATGATTTATCAATAAATAGAACTATGGCATGTTATTTAGATAGGCATTTTGATTTGTGGCAAAAAGGGGAAATATTAAGAATATCTCAATTCTATTTTAAAGGTAACAATGGAAGGAGGAAAAAATGAAAAGAATCTGGATTTTTGTTCTATTAATATTATTTTCTTTTGTAATTTTGTCTGCGAATTTTAAACCGGAACAACCTCTCTGGTATCCCGGCAGTAAATTTGTAAAAATTGGTGATGTAAAAGTTACAAAAGATGAAGTTAAATCAGCTGTATATAAAACAATTATAGAAACGGATAAACAAAAATATATAATGGGGGAACCTATATTATATAAAATACTTGTAAAACCTGAAAATAACAAAAACGGGTGGACATTAGATTCCGTTAATTTTACAATAAAAGGAAATAATATAAATTACAAATCCAATTTGTACTCATTTGAAAGAAGATTATATAAATTCTTAATAAATTGGCGATACATTGTATTACCTGGGATTGGATATGGAGTCACAGATAAAGGTGATTTTTACCAGGCATCACATGCAAATATATTTACATATTTCAAAAGGATTCCTGACTTACAGTTTAAGATAAAACCGGGGAAATATTGGATAGTATTTAATTTGAAACAGATTTCTACTATGAGTTCAACAGTTTTACCCTGTTCAATAAATGTGGAAATTAGTCCTGTTCCTGATAATGAAAAGAAACCATTTGATTTGTTAAACGGGGAGCAATATAAAGAGATATTTGATAAATATCCTGAGTCCGTATATGCACCATATGCTAAATTCAGATATTTATTAAATATTATAAAAAAATATTGCAGTGTTTCGGATGATAACAAAGCGTCAAAGAATAAATACTGAGAAAAAATAAAGCGGAATTTTTATGAACTTATAAGAGATTATCCCGAATATTCTGCGGGTGAAGTTGGAATGATGGAATATATTTTTCAAGATGTTCTATATTTTTCAATACTTAATGGTTTCCCTAAAGATGCACTTTTTGATACATTAATAACATCTGAAATGGAAGAATATTTTGATGAATTTAGAAATCTTAAAGACAATGAAATGGCTATATTTTTAAAATGGAAAATGATTGATAGATATGAATATTTCAAAAAAATGGGTAGAAGGAGATATGAAAGATCTAAGGAAAAAATGAGTTTAAGAAAGGAAGAAAAATTAAAAAATACAGGGGGAGAAAAGCATGAATAGATATATATTAATAATTATTGTTTTATTCTTAAATATAAATATGACTTTTGGTTATGATATAAGAGATATTTTTGAATATAAACCCAAATTTGTTAAACCAAACAAGAGTATCGCAAGAATAGAAATTAGCGAAGAAGATAAAATTAGTGGAATAATAAATTGCTTTATTCAAAGTATTCAGGATAATAATTTTCTAACAATAGAAAAATTTATTAAAAATAGGGTAATGATTAATAATAAATTGACCAATAAAAAAGATTGTTTTGAAGTAATTAATAGAGATATAGAAATGTCTTTAATATTGGATGATTCTAAATCATTAAAAAATAATCCTATAAGTTTAGGCAATGTAAAGATAGAAAAGGTAAGAGAGACCTACAATTGCGACTGTTCATTTAAGTATAAAATGGAAAATGTTATATTTAAACTAAAGATAGAAAAAATTGATTGTAATTTTAAAATTTCTGAAATTAGTATTTTAGAATATAAAAAATTGCAAAATAAATTAAAGAAGAGTAAATTATGAAAAGGATTCTATTGTTTACAATTTTAATGATGTCATTTTGTTCAAGTATTACATTTTCAAATAACACTTTATTGAAAGATTATTTCAGAACAAGTACTCACATAATAAACAGGGATACATTAAAACATTATGATGGATATAGTGATAGATTTTATCCTTATAGATTACATAACTTTGACTTTCTCCCATATTATGAAGGGGGAGAATGGAACAATTTGGTTGCAGGAACATTTGACTTAGATTCTGGACGATTAGCTTTTGCGTCAAAAGATATGAATTATTTTAGTAATCAGGGAATAGAAAAGATGCAAAAGGTATGTTCGGATAATCATCGTTATATTTATATAATAAGAAATATTTATAATCCAATTAAAATATTTAAAGCATATTTTTTTAATGGTACAAATTCACAATATTTTATTATTTGTGATAGTTTCATTAGTTCGATCTATCCAAAACCATTAGATATTGCAATTAATTTTAAAAACACAATTAATGATTTAGTAGATGATAAGATTTGGGCAGGAGCAAATAATAATATTATGCTTTTAAAGTACGATACTAAAGACAAAAATATTTTCAAAAGGAAATCATGGTATAATATAGGGGGAAATTCAAATGAGAGATTTACTTGTATAGCTCTTGGGAAGGATTATGGGGTTCAGAATAACTATATATATGTATATGACTCACTGCACAATAGGGTGCTGAGGTTATACGAAGATCTTGATAATTATAATCAACCTACATTGACTCTGGTTAGTTCAAGGACTATGCCTTCGGATTGGATTATCAAATCAATAACCACAGATTACTTTGGCAGTGTATGGTTGAGTGAATATAATCATGGATATCTTCAATCATATACACCGGACTTACAACAAGCATTAACAACTGCAAATTGGTCATTCAGAGCCAATAAACCTGTTTCATTTACAATGGCAATGGATAAACCATACGGAATCCTTACAGAGAAATGGACAAATACAACGGGTGTCAGATTATATAAACTTGGAACGGAGATATTTTACGATAGTGTAAAGCAGGATAATCCTCTGATTGAACAAATTCGTTTGCATTTCAGAGTAACGGTAGGTTCATATATTACATTCATGGTTGGCAATACAACTTTTATAAATAATGCATTTTATTTGCCGGGGGAATATAATCGGTATTTTAATACACCTTATTGGAGTTCTGGTAATAAACAATATAGTTTGACTGCAAGAAGTGCTTGTACGAATCCTGATGGAACTCCTACGGCAGTTGTAACAAAAACTGGTATTTTTAATTATTATAAAGAGGAGTATGATGTAAATCTAACAGGAGAATTTTGGTTAGGGAACTCGCCTTATACAGCGAATTCAGGAGTAAAATTATATTATAATCCTATAAATGGTAAAGGAAAAGATCAGCCACAAATTGATACAAATTATTACTATGATATTTATAAAGATGGCAATCGTATAGAATACCATTATGATTACAGAAGCTATTTTGATAATGGATATTTCTCTTCATCTGTAAGCCATACATATAAGGTTAGATGTTGGTATAGATATTCAGGGAATTATTTCGGACAATCCAGAGATATAACAGTCTGGGGAGAAGATTCAACGGGCTGTCCGTACTTCTATATTAAAGAGAACGGGACATATATCCCACAAAATACAATAATGCATTATGGTTATAATAATAAACAGGATAATTATCTGTTTAATCTAAGCAATAGATATAAAGAAGAATTAAGAAAAAATAGAATTACAGATAATAGATTTGAAAGCAAAGAAAGAGTAATAGAA
>CBDVEF010000057.1:0-8190 GCA_965372935.1 uncultured bacterium
GATAATAATGTGAAGAAATAATGTATTAATAGAATTGGGATTTGATGAAATACCATCTTAATATCTAAAAACAGGTATTGATATTTGGGTTAATGAGTTAAAATGCTTACTAAAGAAAAATGAAATTGAATTTGAAAAAATAGAGGGTTTTTATACGCCAAGAAGATATGTTGTAAGTATTAAAAATGTATCAATAGACAATAGTGAGAAAGAGATTGAAATTAAAGGACCTTCGATAGAAATTGCAAAAAAAGATGGAGAATGGAGTAAATCAGCATTAGGATTTGTAAAATCTCACGGGAAGAAACTTAAAGATTTATATATAATAAAAAAGGGTAAAAGGGAAGTTATTGCTATTAAATCTATAAAAAGGAAAAAGAGTTTAAATGATATTTTTAAAGAAAAACTTAAAGCAACAATTGAATCTATAAAATTCCCCAAAACAATGGTATGGGAGGATAGCAAATTTAAATTTGCAAGACCAATCCGTTGGTTACTTGTATTAGTGGACAATAATGTGGTTTATGATATTAACATTGCCGATATATCTTCTTCGAATTTTACAATAGGACATGGAATATTGAATAGATCAAAAATTCTTGTTAAATCTCCGGAGGAGTATTTCGAGTTTATTAAAAACGCATATGTAATTATAAATGAAAACGACAGAAGGGAAATAATTCTTGAGAATTTTAATAAATTTGAAAAAAAATATAATCTTAGGATTGTAAATGATTCTGATTTATTAGATGAAATTGTCGGGATGGTTGAATATCCTGTAGTGATGATGGGGAATTTTCATAATCAGTACACGGAGTTACCGGACAGGGTAACAGCAACAGCGATGAAACAGCATCAAAGATATTTCTCTACAGTAGACTCCAACGGGGATATTACCCCTTATTTTGCAGTGGTTTTAAATACGCCGCTTAATAAAAAAAGCATTCTGAAGAATAATGAGAAAATATTAAAATCTAAGCTTGAGGACGCATATTTCTATTATACGGAAGACTTAAAGATTCCCATAGAGAATAGAATTAATATAAAGAAAGAGATAATTTGGCACAGGGATCTTGGAACAGTCTATGAAAAGGAAATGAGGATAGCAAACCTGGCAAAGATTCTTTCTACTAAACTTAGTTTAGGATTATCCGAAGAATTAGTAAAACAAATTTCTTTACATTTAAAGATTGATATATCTACGAATATGATTAGAGATGGAAAAGAATTTACAAAATTAGAAGGATATATAGGCAGAATATATGCTGAACAGCTTGGAATTAATAAAAATATTACCGAAGTAGTTGAAGAACATATATATCCCAGGTGGGCGGGAGACCGATTGCCTATATCAGATAACGGAGCTCTTTTTGCCATATGTGATAGATTAGATAGTTTAGCAGGATATGTTTTTAAGTATGGGATCCCAAAGGGTTCAAAGGATCCAAGAGGGATTAGAAGCGCATTAAATTGAATTATTGATATAACATTAGATCAGAAATTGAATTATGATATTATGGATATAATGGCAGTGGCATTTAAAAATTACAATCAATCGTTTAATGAAAACGATATATATAATTTTGTAATCGAGAGAATAAAATACTTCGCTCAGAGGGAAAGCACCAACTATGACATAATAAATGCTGTTGCGGCATTGAAATTGTCGGATATCTATGATATTATTTTAAGAGCAAGAGTTTTGCATAGGTATAGATATTCAAAAGTAGATGAATTTAATGATCTGGTAGTCGGACAAAAAAGAGTTGCAAATATTCTTAAGAATATAGAAATAGATGGTCGTGTTATTGTAAGACTATTTAAGGATGAACAGGAAAAACTTCTTTATGATAAATCTATGAGATTAAAAAATGAAATTATTTATAATATTAAATCGGCAAAGTATGTTGAAGTTCTTAGTTCTTATTTTAGTTTAAGACCTGATATTGACAAATTCTTTGATGAAGTTATGGTTATGGTTGATAATAAAACGATTAGAGAAAATAGACTAAAACTTATGAAATATATAAGAGAATTATTTATGATATTTGCAGATTTTTCAGAAATAATTATAGAGGGGGAAAAATGAAATTCCCAAGAAGTACACATATCTTTGAAAATTTGCCCATTACATACATAGACTTAAACAATATTGTCAATGCAGGAAAAGTTAGGAGAGAAGACAGGTTCAATTCATATTTACAATTAGTATATCCGGATGAAATTCACTTTTTGTTTTTACATAAAGGAGAGTTTTATCTTGCTGTCAAATTTCAACAGCGTTTTTATCCTATATCTTTAGAATATGCAATAAAGAGAAAAAAAGTATCAGAAAGAGGATTTTGCAGTTTTTATCAAATAGATGAACAATTAACATCGATTTTAACGACAATTCTTATATCACAACCGGACAAGGAATATGATATGGGACAACATAACTTTATTTTTGAACATAATGATGGAATAATTATGGTGACATATGGAATTGAAAGAGGAATATTCTTGATAGAAAATGGTCACCCTATTAAAGGATATTTTCAGAATATAATAAGTGATGGTGAAGAAAAGTCAAAGGAATTATTTACCAGTAAAGAAATAGATCATATTAGTTATTATTTTAAAACACCTGAAATAAAAAAGATTGTCACCCCACATGTTAGGAAACTTATGGTTAATTTAGTAATAAAAATAGCTAATGAATATATAGATAAAGCAGGAAGAGTGAAAACCGAAGCCTATCTCGAAGCATCAAGATCTGATACGGAAAAAAAATACAGTTTTTTTAATGGGATAAAAATCTCGGGAACAAATATCGAAGATAATATCGTTATAGAGGAACCAAGATATATCAAAGCTTATGCCTATTGGGTTAGAGAATTCATTAACTATTTTTATAAAATGTTTTCAAAAGAGGAAAGTAATATTATATTGGGTAAAGCAATTTATAGCTATAGATTTGTTCTGAAGGAGATAGATTTTATAAAATATCTAAAAGAAAATGAAGAATGATGGAAGTCTTTATATTATCTCTACACCAATTGGTAACAGAGATGATATAACATTAAGAGCATTGCAAGTATTAAAAAAATGTGATATAATCGCCTCTGAAGATACAAGACATAGTGGTAGTCTTATGTCCTATTACGGGATAAAAGGCACATTTTTGTCTTATAATGATAGAAATAAGAACAGGAGAATTCCTTTGATTTTAAATATGTTAAAGGAGGGGAAGAATATAGGATTAGTTTCAGATGCAGGGACTCCTTTGATATCGGATCCCGGATATCAAATTGTACAAGCTGTAATTAAAGAAAACATTGAGGTAATTCCAATCCCTGGTCCCTCGGCTATACTTACTGCATTAAGTGCTTCAGGTATGCCTACAGATGCATTTGCATTTTATGGTTTTATACCTAAAAAGGGGAAAAGGCGTAAACTTATATTAAGTAGTATCAGCAATACATGGACTACATCAATCCTTTTTGAATCACCATTAAGAATAAAAGGAACATTAAAAGCGATTTATGAATATTGTGGAAATAGAAAAGTTGTTTTAGCCAGGGAACTTACAAAGGTGTATGAAGAATTTACAAGGGGTGATATTGAAATATTATTACAAAAGATTGATAATAATGAGATAAAATTGAAAGGAGAAATTGTTCTTTTAATAGAAGGAAATAAAAATGTTCAGTGAAAATATAAAAAAAATATTCAGAAGATCGTTGCATCCGGTTATAGTGCTATTTATAATGCTAAAAATTACTCCTAATATGTTAACAGTTGCAGGTTTATTAATAAATATATATGTTGCTTATCTTATAGCTACAGGTAATTTTATTTTAGGTGGCATTATTCTAATTATTGCCAGTATATTTGACACATTTGATGGAGAATTAGCTCGTACTACCGGAAAGATTACAAAAGCCGGAGCGTTTTTGGATTCTATTGCAGATAGATACGCTGAATTTTTTATTTTAGGGGGATTGGGGCACTACTTTATTAGCAATAATCTGAACATTGGTATAATAGCAACATTCTTCTCTCTTGTGGGAGCAATTATGACAAGTTATACAAGGGCAAGGGCGGAAGGCATAGGCGTTGAACTGAATAAAGGATTTTTCCAAAGACCTGAAAGGATGATATTTCTTATAATAACTTTTTTATTTTTATCTCATTATTTAATATATGCTATGACAATATTTGCATTTGTGACTGTAATTACAGTATTACAAAGGACAATAATGGGAATGAATTCAATTAGAAGATTAAATAAATAGGAGGCAATATGGGTAAAGTCAGAGTCGGAATTATAGGTGTTGGGAATTGTGCATCATCATTGGTTCAGGGTGTTCACTTTTACAGAAATGCTGATGTAAAAGAGAGAATTCCCGGTATTATGCATGTGAATCTTGGTGGATACCACATAAGTGATATCGAATTTTCTTTCGCCTGTGATATAAATAAAACAAAAGTAGGGAAAGATCTTGCAGAAGCAATATATGCCGATCCAAATAATACTTATAAATTTGCTGATGTCCCGAAATTAAATATCAAAGTAGTAAGAGGGATGACACATGATGGTATAGGGAAATATCTTGCAAATGTGATTGAAAAAGCTCCCGGTTCTACAGCAGATATTTCAAGATTAATAAAGGAAACAAAAACAGACATTGTTGTTAATTATCTTCCGGTAGGGAGTGAAGAGGCAACAAAATGGTATGTTGAACAGGTTCTTGATGCTGGTGCAGCTTTTGTAAATGCCATTCCTGTATTTATTGCAACATCACCATATTGGGGCGACAGATTCAGAAAAAGAGGTCTCCCTGTACTTGGTGATGATATAAAATCACAGGTTGGTGCAACTATTGTACATAGAGTTTTAACAAACCTGTTTGTTGACAGAGGAGTAAAGCTTGATAGAACTTATCAGTTAAATGTTGGGGGAAACACGGATTTTTTGAATATGCTTGAAAGGGATAGGCTTGAATCTAAGAAAATTTCTAAAACAAATGCTGTAATATCTCAACTTCCATATGATATTACGGAAAATAATATCCATATTGGACCATCAGATTATATCCCCTGGTTGCTCGATAGAAAATGGGCGTATATAAGAATGGAAGGCACAACATTTGGCAATGTACCTCTTAATGTTGAAACTAAATTGGAAGTATGGGATTCACCAAATTCAGCAGGTGTTATAATCGATGCAGTGAGGTGTGCTAAACTTGCTTTGAACAATGGTCTCGCAGGTCCAATTATTGAGCCGTCAAGCTATTTTTTCAAATCACCACCGGTGCAATTTACAGATTCAATTTGTAAAATAAAAACAGAAGAATATATTAAAAAACTAAGTAGTAAAGATAAGGAAAAAAAGAATAAGTAGTGAAATTATTAGATAAAGGTTTCTTCATTACATTTGAAGGTGGAGAAGCCTCAGGGAAAAGCACACAAGCAAAGCGATTGTTTAAGTACCTTGATAATGAGGAAATTTTAGTTATTTTAACTCATGAGCCGGGCGGAACAGATATTTCCGAGAGAATACGATCGATTTTGTTGGATAAAGACAATCTTGGTATGTGTCCACTAACTGAATTATTTCTATACTTTGCATCAAGATCGCAACATGTCTATGAAGTGATAAAATCTAAATTAAAGGAAAAATTTATTGTTATAAGTGATAGATATCATGATTCCACAATGGCTTATCAGGGAGAGGGAAGAGGGATTCCAAAGGTAAAAATAAAGGAGATGAATGATTTTGCCACTTCGGGAATTATTCCCGATTTAACTTTTCTCATAGATTTACCTCCAAAGATTGCTTTATCTCGATTAAATCATTTTGATAGAATTGAAAGGGAAGATATTGAATTCCATAAAAGAGTTAGAAGTGAGTATTTACAACTTGCAAGAGAAAATGAATCAAGAATAATTGTAATTGATGGAATGGCTGATGAAGAAACTATTTTTAATGAAATAAAGGAGAGGGTTTTAACCTTAATACAAAGTAATGGAGTTTTGAATGAGTAAGAAACAAATTTCTCTAACTATTTTAATATTTTTCTTATTGTCCTTTATCGCAGGTACGGGATTAACCTATTATTTGAATGCTGAGGGAAGTGGTAATAAAAGTACTATAAAAGGATTAGGAAAATTCTCGAGGATACTTTATATTATAAAAAATAATTATGTATTTGAAGAGGATTCAGATTCTCTTATATACGAAGCAATTAATGGAATGTTAAGATCTTTAGATCCTCATTCTGTATATTTAGACAAAAACCTATATAGTGATCTTATGATTATGACAAAAGGGAAATTTGGTGGTATTGGTATACAAATTGGTGTTAGTGATGGATATCCTGTCGTAATAGCCCCAATTGAAGGTACACCTGCTTATAAACTTGGAATAATTGCAGGAGACAGAATTATTGAAATCGAGAGTAAGAATACAAATAATATTCCTCTGGAAAAAATTGTATCGAAGTTAAGAGGTATACCACGAACAAAAGTTCATATTACAATTCAAAGAGAAGGTATAGAGGAACCAATTAATTATACAATAGTTAGAGATTATATAAAGGTGAAAAGTGTCCCATTTGCAACAAAAATTGATACTGATTATGTTTTTATAAGGCTTTCGAATTTCAGTCAAACATCTTCAAAAGAGATAGAAGATGCTCTGGATTCACTTATTAATAAATCTACAAAAGGTATTATTTTAGATCTTAGATTTAATCCTGGTGGTTTGCTAACAGAAGCTCAAAAAATAACAGGATATTTCCTGCCAAGAAATTCAATGGTCGTATTTACAAAGGGAAGAATGCAGGGGATCGATAGAGAGTACAGAACAATAAATTCTAAAAACTATACACATATTCCACTTATTGTACTGGTAGATCATGGTAGTGCAAGTGCATCAGAGATTGTAAGTGGAGCAGTGCAGGATTGGGATAGAGGACTGGTTATAGGAGATACAACTTATGGAAAAGGATCAGTACAAACAATATTCCCTATCGGGCCTAAAGAGGCATTGAAATTAACTACAGCAAGGTATTATACCCCTTCTGGAAGATGTATAGATAGAGAACTAAAAGGAGATACTATTATAGATACTTTTCGAACAGTCGGAGGGTTGTCCAGATTAATTACATCTGCTGGTGGCATTATCCCGGATACAATTATTCCTTATCGAAAATTATCCAGCATTGAAGTAGAACTTGCAAAGGATAATATGTATTTTAAATTTTCAGCTTATTATTGTGCAAATAGAACAAGGCAATTTAAGCAAACATATAAGATGAATGATAATGTTTGGTATGATTTTAAGAATTATATTGCAAAAAATGATACAACAGTAAAAATGAGTGAACTTGAATCGGAAAAAAATAATATCAGTTCAACTGTAAATAATTATATTGCAAGAATTTTACTGGGTGAATCCGGTTGGTATAACACCAGTTTTAAAACTGACAGACAGGTAAAATCAGCTCTTGAAATATTAAAAAGATCAAAATCAGTCAAGGATGTTTTTAATAAGTAGCAGGTGATTAACCTGCTACTTCGTTATTGTGAATTCTAATAAAATATTTTAAATCAAAGTACTTTTCTTTATCCTTATCTTTTATGAACCTTCTCAATGAATTGTTTGTAAGGAGAGGATCTGATTCTTTTTTGAAGTACAATTCTCCATCCGGCGTTTTGGGAACGGGGGAATATTCGGAAATATATATACGGACTCCCATATCAGAAAGATATTCAATGCTGTCTTCAAGAGTTTTTATAGAAATTTTCGGATGCCCTCCGAGAACATATACTCCTATTTCGCCTGATTTATATCCAGCATTCTCAAGATCATCGACAGCATTTTTCAGAATCCTATTCGTAACTTTACCTCCCATTTTATCCTGTAGTAAATTATCACATACTTCGTAACCTATCCGGATTGTTTTAAATCCAGCACTAAAAAGCAAATTAGCAATTTGAGGTGTTATGAATTTTGCATGAATCCCATTAGGAAGGTGGTATCTAAAAGGGAATGATTCAAGGTTTTTTAAAATTTTAATAATTTCAGGATGCATAAGAAATGCATCATCGTAAAATGCAATATCAGAAACATTATAAGTCATATATCTTCCAAATTCTTCATTTATGTATTTGCTGCTTTTATACTGAAATTTCTTATACAGT
>CBDVEF010000058.1:0-8184 GCA_965372935.1 uncultured bacterium
TCTTTTAAGTGAAGCAAGTGGCATTGCTAAATATAAGCTTGATAAAAAGGAAACTATCAAAAAAATACAATCGACAAAAGATGCACTTAAAAGAGTCGAGGACATTATATTTGAGGTAAGTGAACGGTTGAAGAATTTGAAAAGGCAGGCAGACAGGACAAAAAAATACAACAATCTCAAAGAGAAAATTGAAATTAAGGAGAAGATCTATTTAATTAAAAGAGCCAAGGAATTAAGATTAGAGATTGATAATACAATAAATGGAATTGATAAATTTGCATCAAAAGAGAAGATTATTTTAAAGGGCATTGAATTAATTGAAATACAGAAAAAAGAAATCAATCAGCAAATTACAGATATTAATACAAAAAGAGAAAGTATATTTAAAGATTTATCAAATTTAAATAAGAAATTAAATGAAATTACATCTAGTAAATCGCGGGCAATTACAATAATTGAGAATCTTGAAGATAATATCAAATCCATAGATAAAATTATTGAAGGGATTGAAAACTCGGCTCCAAAGCAAAAAGAACATAATAAGAATATAGAATTGGAAATAGGAGAGGTAAAGAAGGAATTAATCATAATTAATTCAAATGTTAATGATAGGGAAGACGAATTAAAGAATATTGCGAAATCTGTTGCTTCTATGGAGAATACATTGAGAGAAAAAGATAAAAATTTCCGAGAACTTCAGGAAAATATTATTGAAAAGGAAAAGGAATTAGAGGGCGAAAGAAGGACATATTCATTTAATGAAGAGAGAATAGAGACTTTGAATGAAGAATTAGATTCAAAGATAAATGAAAGTGATGAAATAAATGGAAATATCCCCGAATATGAAGATAAAATTGCCGATCAACTCAATCTTGCCGAGAAATTGAAAGAGGAAATATCTATATCAAACAATCGAGTTGTTGAAATTTCTAATAAATGTGAGAAAGAGAAAAGAAAATTGCAGGAAGAAAAGGAATGTATGATCTCTTTAAAAAAGGAATTTGACATATTAAATGAGATGGAAAGAAATAATGAAGGTATTGGAAAGGGAGCAATTAAATTTAAAAACAGAGGGGAAAATCTGCTAACAGAATCAATTGAAGTAAAAGGGGGATATGAAAAAGCTGTTGAAATGGCTCTTTCCAATCTTATAGACGCTATAGTTGTTAAAGATGAAAAGGATTTAAAGGATCATATACAAACAGCATTAAATGAAAATATGAATGGCGTCTCTTTTGTAATGAGAAACATTGAAAAGGGGGGCATTGAGCAATATATTATCAAAGGAAATGAATTTATCCCGACTTTCCTTAAGAATACGGTTGTTGTCAAAGATGTTAATGACATTGATATAAATTCCGATATTCCACAAGTTACTGAAAATGGTAGAATCTTTTATTTCAAAGGAATACTCAATGTTGGAGATAAGAGGAACATAACATTAATTGGAAGAAAAAAACGTATAGAAAAGCTACAAAATACTTTAGAAAAGAAAAAGAGGAGTATTAGTTCAATCGAAGATAAAATAAAACAGTTGATAAAAGATCAGGACGAAATAATGAGGGTGATAGGAGACAAAGAGAAAAGGGCTAAGGAGTATTCATCGGATATAACAAGAACTGAAGAGGAAATAAGACATCTCCAGAATAGTTTTGAAACAATTAATTTAATAATGGATGAGGTTAGAGAAGATATATCCGAGCATAAAGAGAATATCGTTGCAATAGGTGAAAGAATCATCATGCTTGAAAAAACATTAAAAGTTGAAAAGGATGAATTACCTGATATTCAAAAGAGCAGAGATCAGCTCAGGGCAGAGAGAGAAATATTTGATAGAATAAATGAAAACAGACAAAATCTCTTAATAGGAAAACTGAAGATAGAACATTCGATTAATATAAAAATAAATGAATTGGACAGCAATAAGAATAAAATACAAGAGATGTTAAAAGAAAAAGAGGAATATTGCAATCAGATACAAAGGTTGTTGACAAAAATTGAAGAAAACAAGAGTGAAAAAGAGAAACTGGCAATAAATGAGGAAAAAGTAGAGACTGAAATTGATGGATCAAGAAAAATAGATCTTGAAATGCGTAGTAATATAGAAAAATTCAATATAATGATTAATGATTTTGATAAAAAACATCAAAGCCTTGATGAGGATAGAAATAATATAAAAGAGACGGCAAATAATCTTAGAATCGAGAAAGAAACTGGCAGTATGAAATTGGCAAATATAGAGAACAAATTGAGAAATAGATACGGTATTGACCCATTTAGAAGTAACATTGAGACAGAAGAGGAAATTTGGTCTTCCGATAAAATAGAACGAACGAGGGAAAAGTTATTGAGAATGGAACCAATAAATCTTCTCGCTCTTAAAGAATATGACGAAACAGAAAAACGGTTAAATTTTCTTATAGAACAAAAGAACGATCTTCTTAGTTCTGAACAATCTCTATTAAAAACAATTGAATTATCCGATAAGAAGGCAAAAGAGAATTTTGAAAAAACATTTGTTGCAATAAAGGAAAATTTTAATAAATTTTTTACTGAACTGTTTAATGGAGGAAAATCGGATATAATAGTTGAAAATGCAGATGATCCTGTAGAATCAATAATTGTTGTATATGCTCAACCACCCGAAAAGAAAATTTATAAAATGCAAATGTTATCAACCGGTGAAAAAACATTGACTGCTATTGCTTTGCTGTTTGCCATATATCAGACAAATCCATCACCATTCTGTTTTATGGATGAGGTTGATGCTCCTCTTGATGATGTTAATGTTGAACGTTTTATTGTATTGCTTTCAAGAATTAAAGAGAATAGTCAAATAATGATGATAACACATAATAGAAGAACGATGGAAATATGCGAATATATGTACGGCATTACAATGGCAGATGGGATAAGTAAAATAGTGTCCATTAACCTTAAAAAAGAAGTGGAAGAATGGGACTAATTAATCACTTAAAGAGAGCTTTAAGCAGAACATCAATCATTTTAGGTAAATCAATTGCAAAAGATAAAATAATTATCTCTGAACTAGAGAAAGTAATGATTGAAGCTGATTTTGGGATTGGAATTACAATGGATATAATTGATATGGTTAAAAATTCATCTGATAAAGAATCTGCAATCAAAGAAATAAAATTATATCTTGTAAACATTTTGCAAAGTGTAGTATTTAGAAGGGAGTTCCCTAAAAATAAACCTTATATCAGGATGTTTGTTGGTGTAAATGGGGTGGGGAAAACAACATCTATTGCAAAGATTGCGAATAGCGATAAAAGAAACGGCAAAAAGGTGATATTGGCAGCATGCGATACATTCAGAGCTGCTGCAATTGAACAACTGGAGATATGGAGCAATCGCCTTGTTGTCCCAATTGTAAAGGGAGACTATGGCAGTGACCCTGCTTCTATTGCATATAAGGCAGCAAAAAAAGCCACTGAAAATATGTATGATGAGCTTTTAATAGATACTGCGGGTAGGTTACATACGAATAGGAATCTAATGGCTGAGATGGAAAAAATTGCAAGAGTTCTCAAGAAAATAGACACTGATTTTCCACAGGAGACGCTTATTATTCTTGATGCTTCTATCGGGCAAAACAATATTCAGCAAGCCAAGCAGTTTGCATCTTCAATTCCATTATCAGGCATAGTTCTTGCAAAAATCGATGGAACAGCAAAAGGTGGTAGTGTATTCCCTATTGTTAAAGACCTTAATATTCCAGTACTTTATATGTGTACCGGTGAAGGTCTTGACGATATTGTAATGTTTGATCCCGTGGAATTTGTTGAAAGTATTTTTTCGGTATAACACCAGACATCAGAAAGAGGAGATCAACTACAAATTCACGAAAGAATAACAAGTTGGAAGTTGCAAGAGCCAATAGCGTTGCTATTGAGGGAATGCCAACGCCAACGAAAAAGGTTAGAGAATCGTGTGTCATCCTGAATTTAACCATGAAAAACAACGGAAAAGAACTATGGAAGGGGAGAGAGGGAATAGCCACGAATTGCACGAAGGGGTGAGAATAATTTATTGCTTTAAATACAGGAAAGAGCTAACCAAGGATAGGGAGAATTAAACACGAATTACACTAAGAGAAAAATTTTAACTTTCTCTCCACGGGTGGGAGGGAATTGAAGGGAGGGGGATATAGTCTCGAATTTCATTAATTAGGATGTATAATAATACGCCCCTACAATTTACGATTAACGATTTGCGATTTTCTAATGTGTTATCCTGAATCCTGACCTGCGTCAGGACAGGTTTATTTCAGGATCTAAGAGGGAAAAGAAGGGAGACAGGATATGACAGTTAGAAAGAATAAAATATCTTTTTTATAGAATAATTGTAGATTCCTGCTTTCACAGGAATGACACAGAGGGGAGACAGGAATAATTAAAACAGAGAGAATGGATTAAATCCTTTCCTCTATCCTTAAACTGGAAAATATGTCTATCCCTATCTATATCTTATTCTCTATTTCCTCTTGACATAAATATTTATTTCATTATATTTTGAAAAGTGAAGGAGTATAGTATGAATTATATTTATCTCGACAATGCTACAATAACGAAAGTTCACAAAGAGGTAATAGAAAAAATGATGACTATCTTCGAAAATAAATATGCACTTGCCACTTCTCAATTTTCTCATACTATGGGACTTGAAAGTAAAGAAGCGTATGAAGAAGCAAGAAATATTATTGCTCATTCAATTGGAGCAGAGAGTGAAAATATTATTTTCACCTCCGGGAGCACAGAAACAAATAATCTTGCAATAAAAGGATATGCAAGAGCTAATAAGAGGGGAAATCATCTC
Source organism: uncultured bacterium (assembly GCA_965372935.1). Lineage (GTDB taxonomy): Bacteria > Hydrothermota > 32-111 > QNBC01 > QNBC01 > JAGLYS01. The sequence continues at coordinate 4,840 of CBDVEF010000058.1, forward strand.
ATTACAACATCTGTTTCCGACAGATCTGTATTAAATAGTATGGAAACACTTAAGAAGGAGGGATTTGATATTACAGTTCTCTCCGTTGATTCATATGGGAGAATAAACCTTGAAGAATTAGAAAAAAATATAAATAAAAACACTATTCTTATATCATTTGAACTTGCAAACCATGAAGTTGGTACGATAGAAAATTACAGATCAATTGTAAATATAGCAAAAAAACATAATATAGCTGTTCATATGGATGCATCATACGGATATCTTGAGATTCCTATCAATGTAAATGAATTGTATGTGGATCTTATAACACTTACAGCTCATAGAATTCATGGTCCTTCAGGGGTAGGAGCACTTTATATAAAAAAGGGAGCAAAGGTTAAGAAATTGATGGATGGTGGTTTTAATGAAATGAATTTTCGTGCAGGCAATGAGTCGATTCCTCTATCGGTAGGATTCGGGAAGTCGGTGGAATTGTTTGACAGAGAAATAGATGTTTTGTATACAGCTAAATTAAAGAAGCTATTGATTAGTAAACTGAATGATAAGATAAAACACATTAGTATAAATGGCGATCCCGATAATTCATTGAGTAATTTGCTAAATGTTACATTTCATAGGGTAGAAGGGGAAAGTGTAGCTCTTCATTTTGATATGGAAGGAATTGAGGTTATAACAGGTTCTGCATGTTTTTCAAAATCGCTTGAACCCAGTTATATTCTTATGGCATTATACAATGATCATGAGAGAGCTCATGGATCGATTACATTTTCATTTTCGCGATATAATACAGAAAATGAAATATTAAAAACCGCGAATGTCGCAAAAAGGATAGTTGACAAATTAATAAAATTCAGTCCTTTAAAGGAGGAGTAATAATATATGACATTACCATATGGGAAAAAATTACTCGAGCATTTCAAGCATCCCCATAATGCCGGAGTAATAAAAGATGCAGATGCTAAAGCTACAGAGGGAAGTCCTGCTTGTGGAGATATTGTAACACTTTATCTTAAGGTTGATAAAAAAACTCATAAGATAAAAGATATAAAATTCGAATCATATGGATGTGCTTCAAATATTGCAACAGCTTCGGTTATTACAGAGCTTGCAAAGGGAAAGACCATTGAGAAAGCAAAAACAATTACATGGAAAAAGGCTGCAGATGAGTTAGGCGGGTTACCCCCCATCAAAATGCACTGCAGTGTTTTAGCAGTTGATACACTCAGGTCTGCTATTCTTAATTATGAAGAAACGCATGGTCTTATTAAGGACAAAAAGCCAACATCAAGAAATGATATACTTGAAAGACTAAAACATGTGATGAATCCTATCCGGGGGGAAGATATTGTCAAAGCCGGTATTGTACAGGATGTAATATTCGAAAAGGGAGAAGTTACGGTTTTATTGAATCTTGAAGAAGATAATCAATTTGCAGCAAATATATCAGATGAGATAATTGAACAATTGCAACGTATATGGGATATTAAGAGAATAGATGTAAAATTTGCTATTTAGCGAGCAAGAAATCTCTATATAAGTTTAAATTATCAATATAATTTAGTTCATTATGTGGCTCATGATATGAACCTTCTATTATTTTAAATACTTTATCTTTATGTGGAAGCATATTGAAGAAAGCTTCTGAACATTTAATATTAACAATTGAATCCTCTTTCCCATGAACCAATAGCATTGGAATTTTATAATCTAAAAAATGAGAGAAACAATATTCTTCAGCTTTTATCCCTTCAAAAAAAAGAGAGATAGAGATATACGGATGAACTAAAGGATCGTTTTTATATGCATTTACGATAATTTTATCATGAGAAAGTTGTTTTGCCGATATACGGTTCTTTGTAGTAAATGATGGTTTAACTTTTTGAATTAATTTCATTAAGGGGTACAATATAACCGGTACCTTTGATTTTAAATCGAAAGCCGGGGCGGAAATAATTGCCTTTTCCAATTTATTATTACTTTTTAAAAGGATATATGAAACTAAAAGTCCCCCTAATGAATGACCATATATACATAAATGTTTAGGTTTAACAATGTCAATAATTTCATCTGCTATTTTTACTATATCGTTGAATTTCTCAATATGTCCTATTTTTCCAGCACTTTTTCCATGGCCGGGCAGGTCAAATCCAAAGCATCTCACTCCCCCATTAGCCATATATGTAGCAAATCTATTATATCTTTCAATATGTTCTCCAAGTCCATGTATAATTAAAAGATCTAATCTGGGATTATCTAAATCCCAGACCTTATAATTTATTTTCCCATATTTTATATTGTCGATTTTTCCTTCCATTTAAACCTCCTTATCAAAGTATGGATAAAAAGCTTTATATATATCGTCAGGTATTGGAACAACATGATTGTTTTGAACATAAGCACATGATACGAATGCTTCGGCAATTATTTCCTTCTCTTTCCTTATATAATGATGCCATGTGGATTTTACCCTTGTAAATATCGAGAATTGTCCGGATATCTCAAGAATGTCTCCAAGAAAAGCAGGTTTCTTATATTTTATTTTTATTTCAGAAATTATTATATTGATACCATTGTTTTTTAGCTCGGAAAGAGAAAGATTGAATTTTTCAAGAAAATATGTTCTGGCATCTTCAATATATTGTATATAAACGGCATTATTCACATGTCCATAGGAATCTATATCATAGTTTTTTACATTAAGTTTATAATATAGAATATTACCCATTAAGACATTATATAACAATATTTTTGTTCTTGCAAGAACATTTGAATTATAAGGGGGAGATAGGTATGAATATACTAACCAGTTCAAGGAGAGAGGAAAGGATTTAATCCATTCTCTCTGTTTTAATTGTTTCTGTCTCCCTTCTTTGTTATTCCTGCGGAAGCAGGAATCTACAATTATTCTATAAAAAAGACATTTTATTCTTTCTAACTGTCATATCCTATCTCCCTTTTTTTCCCTCCCTGGCTATATGAAAAGCATTATATAAAATTGGTGTAATAAAGTTTGGTTAAGGATAGATTCCTGCTTTCGCAGGAATGACAACACAATAGAGAGTGTAAATCGTAAATCGTAAATTGAAATTTGTGAAATCGTTTTACATTTCCCATTCTGTGTTTAATTTTCTCTTCTGTGGTTTACTTCCTTGCCCTTGATTGGAGAGGATTTAGGTGAGGGTGATTATTTATCTTTCCCTTCCTCTCGGCTGAAGTCTGATGTCTGGCGTCTGACGTCTATTATTCTTTATTCGTGAATTAGTGGCTGTTCCCTCTTTCCCTTTCCGTGCGGAGTATATTAAAAGTTGTGTCTGAGATGATAAAATGTTATATAATAATATG
>CBDVEF010000059.1:0-8155 GCA_965372935.1 uncultured bacterium
TGTAATTCTCAAAATTGGCATCATATGCCGTTACTGCATAGTAGTATTGAATACCATTATATAGTAAATCTTCATCCTCATAATTGTATGCAAGACCGTTATCAAACCCAAGTGTCTCTGCCCTGGTGATCACGAATGTATCACCGGCTATATCATAGAGACTATCCTGATTGAGTATCTCATACCCGTCCGGTTTATCATAATGAGCTATCATTTTGAATGAATCGTTTACAGGAAATCTGCTCTTCCAGACCTTGTATCCTGCAAAGTCATATGCTCTGTATTTCGGATTGTAGGATGGGTTCGGTTTTAATGTCCCACCCTGCATAATTGAATCTATTGATGCTATGGCTGTATATTTGTCAGGTGACAGCTCCGCATTATTCTCCCAATACAATGATACTTTCTTGTTGTCAGGTGTGGCATATAGTTTGGGTGGATCGGGTGGTCCCGGTGATAACCATCCGCCATCAAATATTGCCTGCGCTATATCTGCTTTTACCGGTAGTTCGGTTGTGTCTGCTGCAATAAGAATTGCATAAATAATCTTTGATGTATCACCCGGAATAAGATTGAATGGGCCTGCTGCGAGAATTACTCTCTTGTCACCTGGTCCGAATTCATCAATATCAAATGGATTATATGATGCTTCAGGATCATTCGGATCGATAGTACGATAATCATATCCACTCATAACCTGATATCTTTCGTATTTATCCTGGGGATCTACATCAAGTGTGAAAATCTTGAATACAGTCATTCCTAATGTATCATTGGGACCTATTGCAATAGTATCTATCTGAGTTGTATCATAAGGGTCCTGATATATATGAATAGTATCTATACCATTAGATATAGGTCCCTGTAGAAATCTGTATGCTATAGTACCGGGATAATGAACCCAGCCACCTTCTGGTACAGTTTGAAATTGGAAAGCCATATTACGATCTCTATCAAAACTTACAAAGTCATTTGCATTTGTTCCATATTCATTGCCAATAGCATTGTCTGCACAAATGCCCATAAATGTATTATGAATTGTATCTTGTTCGGGATCAAGAATTATATTAAAAACAAAGAAAAGCATATCCTCTTTCAATTTACCTGTCCATGCATATATTTGTTGTATTATAGTAATATTGAGTGGTTTGTTTTCAGGAACAAAATGTTTGCTTACCTCATAGTCATTATAAACGTAATAAACATCTGTAGTTGAGAGGACACTATCTTCTCCTGATGCCTTTTTCAATGGCCAATCTTTATCTATAGAGAAGTATATTTTTTCAAGAGGATTTGTATATGCATCATTATTCGGTGGATTGCCTTGAATAAGTTCTGTGCCACCGGAATTTGGATTGTATCCGCATGTAACAAATGTGTCAAACATGAGGGGGGCAATTTTATTTCTTACCAATCCTCCGACCCATATACCAGCACCAAAAATATATGTTTCATTTGGGAAACCGCTGGGCCAATAAAAACCTTCGATGCCATCAATTGTTTGTCCGAATATACCATAATTCATAAGAGGCATATTCATCTGATTTGAATGAAGCCATCTGTAATCAGCAATTTTTCCATGGTTGCTAATAGGGATTTTTGTGTTAGCATTTGAGATTACAGAATAAATAAAAAGAATGAGAAATAATATCTTAATTGATTTTCTAATTTTCATTGTTCCTCCGATAAGTTTTATAAGATTCTAAATTAGATTATAATTTATGTCAAGTGATGAGTCATATCTTGACAAAGGATTATAAAACCTTATAATATCCAGTATGCGCCTGTAGCTCAATTGGATAGAGTGCCAGACTACGAATCTGTAGGTTGGGGGTTCGACTCCCCCCGGGCGCACTATTTATGGTAGAAGAACATTTTATGAAAATTGCGATTGAAGAAGCTAAAAATGCACTTCTTAATAATGAGGTCCCTATTGGAGCAGTTATAGTTTGCGATGGTAATGTTATTGCAAAAGCACACAATGAAGTTGAGATAAAAAAAGATGCGACTGCTCATGCTGAGATTATTGCAATAAAAAAAGCTTCAAGGATCCTTAATGGATGGAGACTAAATAATTGTGAGATCTATATTACATGTGAACCGTGTGCAATGTGTGCAGGAGCAATAATGAATGCAAGATTGAAAAAGGTTGTTTACGGAGCAAAGCAGATTAAATTCGGAACGATTAGCACAGGTTCGAATATTTTAAATAATACGAACTTAAATCATAGGTTAGAAATCGTAGGGGGTGTTTGCCAAAAGGAATCAATGGAGTTATTGAAAAGATTCTTTTCTACTCGGAGGGATGGCTGAGTGGTCGAAAGCGCGCGACTCGAAATCGTGTTCAGGGCAACCTGACGAGGGTTCGACTCCCTCTCCCTCCGCTTTAATAAAGTTAATCCTTCTTTCTAAGCTGAAAATGATTGCAGGTATAATTCTGTATTACGATTCCCCTATTTAATTATCTTTAAATTGTAAATAATTCTATATCATTTTACTTGCTAATAATCATAAATATTACATTAGCAATGCAAAAGTCCAGCAATAATCACAAATTATAATATATGTTATTTCAAAGGGAAATGGCATACTTTTTTATTAACTAAAGTATCACATTTGTTAGTGTTATAGACATACTCTTTCTACATATTGAGATTTTGCGTAGAGACGCAAGATGTTGCGTCTCTACGGTCAAATGCTGTAGGAATACTTAATGGTCGGTATTTGCATTTTGATAATAAAGAGGCTCAGAATGAAACAATTGGAAGAGTGAAGGAATGTTATTGTATCATATTGAATTATTATATTGTCATCCTGAAATAAATTAAGGATAAAATTTGTTATTTTTTCAATCCCTTATATGTAACATTTTAGCATTGTAACATCAACATTTATTTTTTAACTTGACATAGATATATTCTTATTATAATATATAAAAAACAAGGAGGGAATATCCTCTAAAGGAGAAAATTATGAAAACGACACAAGGATTAATTATGTTAAGTATAATTATTTTTTCACAATCTACAGTGCAGGGGTTGGATGTTGGTGATATAATAGATAGTCTTGCCATATATAAAAAGAAATCCAGTAGCTTAAGTCAGGAAGTGGAGATGGAGCTACATACAAAAAGCGGAATTAGCATAAAGAAATTTTTATATTATACAAAATATGATAAAATGATAAGAATAGACCAAACATATCCTCTTAAATGGACAAAAATTTATAATAAGGGAAATATTCACATTGCAGATAATAATGGCATTACAGAAAAAAGGGCAGAATATTATTTGATAAAGCAGATGAGGATAGATGCATATTCTTTAATAAATTATTGTCCTGAAGATATTAACAAGATTTATAAAGTATATATAGTCGATAGCAAAAGTGATTTCATTAAGATAAAAATGATTCCAAAGGAAAAACTCGATAAAATTGAATTTATTAGTATGGAAATTGATAAATCTAATTGGCAATTAAAAAGTGAACAAATCATTGGATATAATTCTGAAATTGATGTATCGATAAATTATAATAGTTTAAATGAAATCGAATTTATTGATATGAAAACAACTTATTTATCTAACGAAATTATAAGATTAGTCATAAGATATAGCAACATTTCAAGAGAGCGAATAGATGACAGTCTGTTTACATTTTAATTTATTGCAATAATTTCACTAAGAGAAACCACTGAAGGGGAGAAGAAACATGGAAAGGGAGGGAACCACCACCAATTCACTAATTTATAACGAATTTCACTAAGATAAGAGAATAATTTTTACCTTTAATTACACGAATAAAGACGAGTTTCACTAAGAGAAACCACTGAAGGGGAGAAGAAACACGCAAAGGGTGGGAACCACCACGAATTCGCCAATTTATAACGAATTTCACTAAGAGAAGAAAATAAATTTTACCTTAATTTCACGAATTAGAGAATGAATTACACGAAAGGGAGAAACAACGGGAGGAGAACCACCACGAATGCACGAATTTGTAACGAATTACACTAAGAGAAGAGAATAATCTTTTACCTTTATTTCACGAATTAGGGAAAATTACACGAAGGGGAGAGAATTTTCACTTTCCCTCCACAGGTGGGAGGGAACAGAAGGGAGGGGGGAAAATTACAACAGAGAGGAATGGATTTAATCCATTCCTCTCACCTTAAACTGGTTAGTATGTCCATACCTATCTACATAAATACATCAATAGAGGTTGACATTTTCTTATAATTCTTTATAATTAAATTAGGTATAATAATGAAATATTTTATTATCACAATGCTGGTTTTTGTATTACTTACACCGGTTATATCATCGGAACCCATAGCCCCGAATTGGTATGGTGATTCTCTTATACAATATCTGAGAATTAATTATAAAACATTTACTACACTGGGATATGATAAGGCAAGAGATACACTCTATGGGGTAATAGACAGACACAATGACAGTCTTACATGTATATATTGCCTATTTTCAATGTATCCTATGCCCCCTTTACCTGCGGACCCAAGCACATGGGCGTATAATGGTGGAATCTCTGATGGTATTAATTGTGAGCATACATTTCCTCAAAGTATGGGAGCGGGTATTGAACCTGCAAGATCGGATATGCATCATCTCTATCCCTGTAAGAATAATGTAAATTCTTCAAGAGGAAATGATCCCTATAATGAAATAGATGATGGTTTTACCAACACATGGTATAGACATAATTATTCTTTAGACTCAATTCCCACGGGATTTATATGGGAATATGCTGAAAAATTAAATGGTACTAATGCATGTTTTGAACCGAGAGACTCAGCAAAAGGAAAGATTTCAAGAGGTATATTCTATTTTTATACAATGTATAAAGAGAATACTCTTGGTTCTAATGACTCTCTGTTTTTTAATAAACAGAAGGATATTCTTATGCAGTGGAATCAGCTTTATCTGCCCGATTCTCAGGAGGTAGCAAGAACCTGGAAAATCGCTTCATATCAGAATAATAACCCCAATCCTTTTGTAATTGATCCTACACTTGTTATACGAGCATATTTTCCTGAGCAATCAGGTTTGATTAAAGAGATTTTACAGGAACCAGATGATAGTAAAATGTTCTCTTTGTCTCAAAATTATCCTAATCCATTCAACAAAATTACTCATATAAAATATATGCTTGCTAAATCTGCAAATGTTAATATTTCCATAATATCGATAGATGGAAGTAAAATAAGAACAATTGTTAATGAATACAAAAAAATAGGTAGATATGAAATATGCTGGGATGGAAGGGATAACAATGGCAAGAGAGTCAAACAGGGGATTTACTTTTCTGTATTATCGGTTGAGAATAAGACAGTTAAGATGAACAAAATGATTTTATTAAGATAATAACAAAAGACTTAATCATTTCTTCCCCTAATATCCTCTCCCTGTCTGTGTGTAATACATAGGCAGGGAGGGGTTTTCTGATTATATATTCCTTGCCTTAAACTGGGTAGTATGTCTATACCTATCTACACTTGATTCTGAAATAGATTTGACAAAATTGGAATGCTTTTATATTATATAAAAAAGGAGAATGAATATAATAAGGAACATTGCAGTTAGTTTTAGTTTATACATTCCCAAATGCATAATAATAATTTGTATAAAGCAGATAAAAGAATGTTAATGTTGATTTTTATTTAAAAAGGAGTAATATAATGATTATTTCAAAGAGAATATCCAGGATATTAATTTTAATTATGATTCTACCAATAATATGTTTTGCTGGAGAAATTACAAGAACTTTCAACTTTTCTATTGAGGACATAAAGGTGAAAACTGTTCAGGAGTATGATTATTTAACACTAAAAGATTATCCTAATTTTCAAGACCCAGGTAAACCTTGTCTTCCATATCAATCGTTAAAATTTGTTATTCCCGCTTCTGCGGTTCTTACTGATGTGAAAATAATTAGTTCAAAAGAGACCTGGCTTGAGGGAAATTACATTATTTTTCCATGCCAGAACCCTGTTCCCGTATCTTCCTCTAATATAAATAAATTTACAGCACCGGACAGATCAATTTATGAATCGAATGAACCATATCCCGGGGAATTATTGAAGAAGCTTCCGGTAGGGAATATGAATGGATTCAGAATTGTCCAGTTTCATCTCTTTCCTGTTTTATATCTCCCAAAGGAGCAAAGGGTAAAGTTATATAAGAGCGTTACAGTAAGGATATCATTTAAGGAGAATGAGTATCCCGTTATTTCAAAGGGGGAAAAGCAGATAAAAAATTTTGGAAATGCAATTAAATCTATTGTAGAAAATCCTGAGGATGTGGATGAATATTCCCCGAAGATTAGCGAATCAAGATTCAGTCTTGTAAATACAAACACACCAATTCAGGGTGTTGAGATTAAGGGAAAAACAAAGATATTGCCTGTTCCCAGGTTTAGGTCTTCAGCAAATGTAGAAAATCCTGAGAATGTGGATGAATATTCCTCAAAAATTAGCGAATCAAGATTCAGTCTTGTAAATACAAACGAGCCAATTCAGGGTGTTGAGATTAAGGGAAAAACAAAGATATTACCTCTTTTTGAACCCCAGCATTTAACAAATGATAATAAAACAATGATAAAAAGGGTTGATGAAGAGTTTATTAAAAAACCAAAAAGAGAAGGCATTAAGAATCCAACATCAGGGTTTGTTATACATAAACCATACCTTGAAGCATCGCATCCTGAAATACCTCAGAATATAGATCAGGATATAATTAATAATGCATATATTTCATCACCTCACCCTTATCAAAACAGTATGGAACAATCTTATTATGTTTATGGACCACCGGAAAATAACTGGATGCACATTCACTTCAGTCAGATAAACACTGAAAGTAGTTATGATTATGTATATGTCTATGATAATGATGGAACTCTATTGAATACTTATTCCGGTTCATATGGTGGAACCTGGTCAGCATGGGGCGATGGTCCGACATTTAGGGTAAAATTCGTTTCCGATGTTTCAAATACTGACTATGGATTTGATGTTGATAATATCCAGGTTGGTGGACCATGTTCATATGAAAATTCACAGCATCCATATACACCGAATACTAATGAGTCGATCGATATGTATGGTCCGGCAAATGATTATTTAGGTATGCTCTGTTTTAAGTATGATTCAATCCATACCGAGGCAAGTTACGACAATGTTTATTGTTATGATAAAGATAATTCAACTGTATTAAATACATGGTCCGGAGTATATGACAATGTCTGGAGTAATTGGTCAAGTTATAATTCCAGTTATACAACAAAACCCCATGAACGCTCACGATTGACATCCGATGGTACAGTGCAGTATTATGGATGGCTTGTAAATTATTATAATTATAACAGACAACACAGGGTAGAATCTGCACACAACTATCCTAATAACGCAGATCAGACATATTATGTATATGGTCCTCAGGATCAGGGTTCAATCCAGATGAGAGTACATTTCTCAAAACTTTATACTGAATCCGGTTTTGACTCCGTAAAGATTTATGATTCTAATGATAATCTTATCAATTCGTATTCAGGTAATCATGGTACGGATTTATGGTCAGATTGGGGAGATGGGAATTATATTAAGGTTGTTCTTACATCTGATAATTCAGTTCCAAAGTGGGGATTTAAGATAGAGCAGTATGAATGGCAGATTGGTGGGGGTGGACAGCCGAATTTAACTAATTATACCCCATCGGGCTGGGATTATCCAATTGTTCCATCATCCGTATCGGGTAGTCATACAGTCGGACCGGATCTTCAGGGAGATGCAACGACTTATATCGATTGGGCAATTATTAACAATGGTGATGCAACGGCAAAGCCAACATTTTATACATATCTATATTCTGATGGTGTGCCACTTAGTGGTTGGTATACGGATAGTTTGCTGCCCAATCATTATACTTATGTGGAGGACTGGGTACATACATTTAGTGCAGGGGATCATACTTTAAAAACATTTACCGATTCAACAGGTGTTGTTTCCGAATCGAATGAAGGCGATAATATATATCAACATACATTTACCTGGGGAGGTTCAGGACAGCCGAATTTAACTAATTATACCCCATCGGGCTGGGATTATCCAATTGTTCCATCATCCGTATCGGGTAGT
>CBDVEF010000060.1:0-8082 GCA_965372935.1 uncultured bacterium
GATTGATCAGAAACACAGAGCAACCGGCAAATTTGCCATAATTAAATAATAAGGGATATTTTAGAAACATCAATAAATATCATCATAGATTTTTGACAATTAGATATTGACAAAATCTATTTTTAATAAAATCGCCAATCATATGTTTTTAACTATCAAAATAAATATATAATATATTAACTACAAACTTATATTATCAGGTTTTGCATTTTCCCACGATTTATCCCATATTTTGCTTACATAATCAAGAGCAAAGTAGTTTTGTACAAGATGAATATAATATGAACCTCTAATCGTAAGCTCTAATATTTCATTGTCTCTTCTTGTAAATCCTGCCATTTCTATAAATTTTAAAAATCTACCAAAATCCGAATATATATCTGTACCAAACATTTCTTTATACTTCTTGACAGGCACATAAGTTTCATAGAATCGCCAATATAACCAGAATAATTTAGCCATTCTATTACTCACCTTCATTTTTAACACAATTGGCAATCTATCATCAATCATTTTAATATACTCATCTACTGAAAAAACGTTAAAGTAAAAACCTTTACCGTCATAACTCGCAGCGCCTGGCCCAAACCCGATATAATGATCTCTGGTAACTGATGAATATGTTTTATTCCCATATCGATTAAAAGACCAGACAGAAGTTTGTTTAAATCCTTCTTTTTTCATTCTTGTATATATATAATAATACATTTTTTTTCTTCTATAATAATTTGGCAACCTTATGTTCTTAATTTTTTTTAATTTTCCAACAGATGTATAGGGAAATGTAAAAAGTGGATAAAAGGTGATCTGACCAACATCTAAAGATAAAGCTTTATCAATATCATATTCAATATCCTTAATATTCTGATTGGGAAGAACAAACATCAAGTCTATATTTATTGTATTGAATCCCCCTTTTACAAGCAATTCAACAGCTTTTTCTGCTGTTCTATCCGTGTATTTTCGACCCAGAATATCAATGAACTTCTGTTGAAAACTCTGAACACCTAAACTTATAAGAGTGAAATTCATTCTTTTGAGTTTAGTGACAAGATTTTTTGTAATTTCAGCAGGATTTGTTTCCAGTGCTATTTCACCCTCTATATTAAAATATTTATCTATATTCTTTAGAATATCCGGTATTTCATCTATTAAAAGTGTTGGTGTGCCACCACCAAAATAGATTGAGTTCACGGATTTATATTTAAATTTATTTCCATATTTTTCAATCTCTTTTAAAAGTGATTCTTTAAATTTACCTGCCTTATATCTATCATAATTAACCTTATAATATGGACAATAAGGACATTTGTTTCTGCAAAAGGGAATATGAACATATAATCCTGTCCCTTCAAGGAAAGTATAATCGGATCCATTTGATCTATAAAATGTATAATCATCTCCTCTTTCAGAAAAGAGGTTTCTAATAAATTCTTTTAACATAATAGATAATTAAAAGCCAAATATATCAAATAATCCTTTACCTACCTGCACTGTAGGTAATTTTTTAATATGAAGGTTGGCATCAACTCTGTATAATGAGCCAAATGTTGTATAATTGATTGCCAGTTCCCAACAATGTAAATCTCTAATGGCTGATATCCTTTGTTCAATTATATCCCCTTTTGCAATATCTATTCTATTTGAATAATTAAGTGCCCATCCCTCTGTTAAATGACCATCAATATTAATATTAATAGTTTGTGACAATGCCCCGGACATATCTGTTGTTTTATTTACATTATATATTAATCCAAAACTGATAGTGTCTTCAAATAACGGTATGCCAAAATCACTACTTGCTGAAATGCTATACCCTTGAAATAATTGATTATATGGGTCAAAACTGCTATTCCCTCTTAAATTCAAAAAACGACTGATTTTTGTATCAGCTGAAATACTTATATTTGAAAATTTGCTATTGGAAACAGAATATGAACTACTTAAACCTATATTAAACAGCTTTATTACACTCTCACTATTCCTCAGTTTTGCTTCGAATAAATTGTTTATTGAAATGCTAATAGGTGAAAAATATGATGTATCCCGAGAAATATAATAATTACTATAAGAGAATCCAATTGAAGGGCTGAGGGTATGACGGATTTTTTTGATGTTAAAGACAGGTTTTCTTGTAAATCCATACAATTTAGTGTTAATAGAAACACCATTCATCATATTCATATCCTGAATAAATAAAGTATCATAAGTATAGTTATGTGAAGCAGATAAAGAATGATTTAAATTAAGATACTTTGATAATTTAAAACTTGATGTCAAAGATGAACTCAGACTATTTTTAAAGGTATGACTTAATGTATCATATTTATTAACAATCTTCTCCCCAACATTAAAATATGTGCCTCCATACCACCTGTTTGATAATCCTGGAAATAACTGGAAAGATGGCAGGGAAATATTAAAGGTAGGTACAGTATTGAGAAAATACCCACTTTCAAGATTTTTCTTATTTTCAAATACGACATTACTATTAAATTTCCACAGCCTTTTACTAATCGACAGATAAGAATACACCTCTTTATCGATTAGAATAAGAATGGAATCATTATAATCTTCTATAACTTTATTATCTGAACTAAATTTTCCATTTACAATTATATTTCCATCCCCTAAAAATGTTTCTTTATGATTCCCTTCTATCCTCCATCTCGAGCTTCCAGAAAACTCTTTGATATATGCTCCTTTTATATTCCCTTCTAAATATGGTTTTAAAAGGTATTCGAAATCAATAACACCTTCAATTCCTCTATATTCAATAATATTTGCACTAAATGTTGCATCCATAAAAGGATTTATTGCCCAAAAAAATGAAATGTTTTTTACGAATTTTCCTTCTGCACTACCGGATCCAATATTAGGAACAAGAAATCCTGAATGTCTTTCTTCCCTAACAGGAAAAAACCAAAATGGTGCATAAAAAACAGGGATATCATGAACATACATTATCAATGGTCTTATAAGAGCATAATTATCTTCATACATTTTAACCTGTTTGGCAGAGAAATAATAGTGGGGAGGGTTTCTGTCACATGTAGTAAACCTTACATCATAAACTCTTAAAACTCTATTGCTATCCTGAGCAATGATATTTCCCTTAAATGTTCCTTTTTCCACAAACGATTCTCCTCCGAATAAAACACCCTTTTTACTTTTCATATTATAGTAAACACTATCACACTTTATATTACGCAATTTCGAGATTATTTCAACACTATTAAAACATTTTGCAAGATTTTTTTCTGTATAAAAAAGTAGAGAATCCCCTTTTATTATTAAATTACCCATAGTAAGCATTATATTATTATTCAATATAACAATATTTTTCTTATCAAAATATACCATTTTTTCCGAACTGAATTTTATTAGATTTTCATTTGAATTAATAGATATAAATAATAATAAAAAAATAAATAAAAAAAAACTATTTTTCATTCTTTCTAATAAAGGATAACGAATAAAGAAGTATAATAGCCCCTATCACAATTGATGAATCGGCAATATTGAAATATGGATAACGATGAACCCCAATGCCAAAATCGATAAAATCCGTTACCTGTCCCATTGCAAGTCTATCAATCATATTTGAAATGGCACCAGCAATAATAATACTGCCAGCAAGAATTTCGAATTCATTTGCTTTAACATAATTTTTTATAAAATAGTAAACGACTAAAGCGATTGCCAAAAACACAAAAAGATAATAAATCCACCTGGGACCTAATGAAAGACCAAATGCTGCATTGGGGTTTTGAACAAATGTAAATCTAAAATAATTTCCTAAGATTTCTTTGCTTTCCCCGAGTACAAATGTTTTTCTAATAATATATTTGGTTAATTGATCAATAGATATGATTGAGATAAATAGAAAAATTATAAAACACACTCTTTCATATGCTTTTTTCACATAATACCTCTTATAGATATATCCTGTTTTGCTTTACATTTAATGCAATATTTTGTATAAGGAATAAAATCAAGTCGTTCTAAATTGATATCATTCTCACATAACTCGCAAGTACCATATGTCCCTTCAGCAATCTTAACTAGCGCTTCATCAATATCATTTAACATTTCAGAAGCTGTTGTCATTATCATTGAAAGCATCTCTTTTTCAGATGAATCAGTACCTAAATCTGCCATATGTGATGGATATGAAGAGATTTCTCCAGAAGATTCAAAACCTTCGGATAAGGATTTTCTTATCAAATCAAGCTCTCCTACAATATCTTTTCTCTTCTTTAGAAGTAATTTTTCATAATGTTTTAATTTCCGTTTATCCATTATTCCTCCAAGTGAGTAACAGCATTAATACATTTATCACATAATGTATTATGTTTATTATTCTTGCCAACTGATTCTGAATAAAGCCAGCACCTTTCACATTTTTTACCAATAGCATTTCTTACATTGACTATAATTTTAGTATTTTCAGATTTTAATGTAGAATCATTAAGAGGTTCCTTTAGAAGTTTTACCTGCGAAACAATAAAAATTAGTGGTAGATCTTTTTCATATTCTTTAATAATATTACTATAATCACTCTTTTCACTGTATATTTCTATCATAGCTTCTACACTATTGCCAATAATCCCATTTTTTCTTTCTATTTCAATAGCTTTTAACACCTCATCTCTAATAATATTTAGCTTTTCCCATTTTTCAAAAACAGTGTTATTTAAATAAATATCTTTTGGAACAGGAAAATCTTCAAGATGTATTGAAATACTGTCCGGGTAAAGCTTTCTCCATACTTCATCTGCTGTAAATACAAGAATCGGAGCTATCATTTTAATTAAACCGGCAAGTATAATATTAATTCCAGTTTGAGCACTTCTCCTTTTATTAGAGTTCTTTTTATAAGTATATAATCTATCTTTCATGATATCAAGATAGTAATGAGATAAGTCTACTGTTGCAAAATATAATAGTTTATAATAAACTCTGTGAAATTCATATTTATCATAATGTTTTATTATTTCTCTTTTTAACATTTCATATTTATGGAGCATATATTTATCGATATCTTCAAGATTATTGTATTCAACTGCATTTTTGTCTTGATTAAAATCATAGAGAACACCCAGCATAAATCTTAATGTGTTTCTCATTTTTCTATATGCATCTACATTTTTCTCAAGACTCTCTTCCCCGAATGAAATATCTGATATATAATTCACTGAACTAAACCATAATCTCAGGATATCTGCACCATATTTATTAACAATATCAAGAGGATTAATAACATTCCCATGTTTCTTTGACATCTTCCTCATTTCAGTATCGAGTATCAAGCCATGAGTTAAAACAGATTTGAAAGGAGCTTGTTCTTTTGTTGTAAGACTTGCAATTAATGAAAGCTGAAACCAACCTCTATGCTGATCTACAGCTTCCAGGTAAAGGTCACTTGGCCAGCACAATTCTTTTCTTCGCTCAACAACAGCAGAATGACTACAGGAAGCATCAAACCATACATCAAAAATGTCTTCTTCCTTTGCAAAATTATCGCTACCACATTTCTTACATTTATATCCTTTATCAAGAATCTCTTTAGGTTCCATTTTAAACCATGCATCAGAACCATCTTCATCGAAAATCCTTGCCACATTACGAATGATGTTTTTATCAAGTATAACCTCACCACAATCTTTACAGTAGAACACAGGAATCGGGACACCCCAAACTCTCTGCCTTGAAAGACACCAATCAGGTCTTGTCTCTACCATATTTCTAATTCTATTTATGCTCCATGCTGGAATCCAACCTGTTCTGTCAATCTCAGAAAGCAATCTCTCCTTTAATCCGTTGCGATTAATATCAAGAAACCATTGTTTTGTCGCTCTAAAAATTAATGGTGTTTCACAACGCCAACAATGAGGATATGAATGCACAATTATTTCATTATGTAATAAAACCCCCTTTTCATTTAATAAATCAATAATTTTTTCATTGGCATTAAATACATTTTCTCCTTTCATAAGCGAAAATTCTTCTGTAAAATCACCCTCTTCTCCAACCGGACTTACGATAGGAAGTTTATATTTAAGTCCTGTTTGGTAATCTTCATAACCATGTCCTGGAGCAGTATGAACGCATCCTGTTCCCGTATCAACAGTTACATATTCCGCAAGAACAATCGGTCCGATTCTATCAATAAATGGATGTTTATATTTAAACCCTTCAAGTTCCTTACCATTATACTCTTTTATGATTTTACAATCTTTCAAATTAATGTTTTTCTCTACCTCATCTTTTAGATCTTTAAGGAATATGTAATTTTCCCCCCCTACATCACATAGAATATATGTATATGAAGGATGAACTGCTATAGCTACATTTGCGGGGAGTGTCCAGGGAGTTGTTGTCCAGATTAAAATATATGTAGGTTTTTCCTTAATATCTTCGATCAATCTAAATTTCACATAGATTGAATGAGATTTGTGATCTTTATATTCGACCTCTGCTTCTGCAAGTGCAGTTTTACATTTCATACACCAATGAATTGGTCTTAAACCTCTATATATATATCCATTCTCTACCATTTGGGCAAAGTTTCTTATTATATCTCCCTCATATTGGTAATCCATTGTAAGATATGGATTCTCCCAATCACCTGTTATACCTAATCTTTTAAATTGCTCCCTTTGAATCTTAACATATTTATTTGCATATTTTCTACATGCCTCTCTAATAGAAATCTTTGACATATCCTTTGCTTTTGCCCCTAATTGTCCTACAACCTTATGTTCAATAGGCATTCCATGACAGTCCCATCCTGGAATAAAAGGAGAATAATACCCCTTCATAATTTTATACTTTACAATAAAATCTTTTAAAACCTTATTAAAAGCAGTTCCAACATGTATATCTCCATTAGCATAAGGTGGTCCATCATGTAGAATAAAGGGGGTATCATCTTTTCTGTTACTAATCATCTTCCTATACAATTCTATCTTTTCCCAATCCTTTAAAATCATAGGTTCTTTTTGCGATAGATTTGCCTTCATTTTGAATGATGTTTTAGGTAAATTAATAGAATCTTTATAACTCATCCCTTTTCTCCATTGTTTCCACTAAATTAAGATATACTTTTATTTTTATATTTTCGGGGGAAATTTTCAATCCATCATTCCATATATGTTTTGCCTCTTCCATCTTTTTCATTTTATAAAGTGCCAATCCCTTTTCGACATAACCATCTATAAATTTCCTATTAGAGTTAATTGACTTATCAAAAGCTGTAAGAGCATCTTTATATTTTTCTTGTATCAAATACAATTTACCAAGACTAATCCATATATCAGGATACATATCGGCAAGGTCTAATGCTTTTTTAAATTCATCTTCACTGGCGTTATAATCACCTATAGAAAGATAAAGATTAGCTAAATCCTTATGCAAATTTGCAATATGTGCCTTTATTCCAATTGTTTTTCCCTTTACTCTATGTTCCAAAGAAAATGCTACACGATATTCTTTCTCCGCTTCTTTAAATTTCCCTATCTCAGTATATATAATAGATAAATTTATATGAGCATCAATATATTCAGGATTAATAGATAATGCATTTTTAAAGTATTGTATTGCTGTATTATGATTGCCGATCATACTATAAGATAGAGCAAGATAGTTATATATATCCGCATAATCAGGTTCTATAGCAAGAGCTTGTTCAATCTGGTGAATAGCCCCTTTATACTCACCCTTATTAAATAAATCCTTCCCTTTGTTAAAATACTTTTTTGCTTCTAAATCCATTATACTTCCTTTTTTAATCGGCATATTATAGCATTTAATAAGTATTTGTCAAGATTTAGAAATTGATTTGATATAGATGAATATAATCTGAGCGGCACTTGGTAAAGACATATTTACCAGTTTAATATTGCAATGCAGAAAAGACCGATGTGAATGAAGCCCACTATTTTATCTTTTTACAACAGGTGATGACTATGTCATTGCGAATGAAGTGAAGCAATCTCACAAGAGTAAAGTTAGATTGCTTCATTGTTTCACTCCTCGCAATGTACTGTGTCAAGCAGATAATAAAATCATCTTATCATT
>CBDVEF010000061.1:0-8043 GCA_965372935.1 uncultured bacterium
CCTTTTATGGATTGAAAATCTGTGGGATATATAGGAGGATCAATTTTAAATTTTTTATATATTTCTAATTGGCTATCGGGTAATTCGTAGATAGCCTTTTTTATTAGTATATCTCCGTTGTCTTGTAACTGAACATTTTTTTCCAAATGGCATAACGCCTCATAAACATCCATAACAGACATAGCAAAAAATAACAAAATACCTCTTGAAATCAAATCAGGGAATGTTTTCGCTTGGTGTTTTGTTAATCTTCCTGTTTTAAGCTTTGCCTCTATAGCCACAAAAATACTACCAATTCTAAAGAATGTAGATACATCGGCTAATCCGGATACAGAAGTAAATCTAACGAATCGTTGATTGCCTGAATTTATAAAATTTATGAATCGTTGAAGATCGCTCATAGAATTCGGATCAGGATGCATCGTTCTAACAAATTGAGAAAGCTCTTTTTTAAGTGCATATCCATACTGAGCTACTCCTGAATTTTGCCGATACCAGAACAAGTCGGTTTTATCCAGAAACTTTTTAATATCGTTCATTAGTTCGGCTTCTTCGTAATATTTCTTTCCGTCATATAAATCAAGCAGTTTTCCTATTTTTTTTAGAATCACATATCTTTCTTTAGATATTGTTTCTGATAGTGCATTTCTGTCATTCAGAGAATCAAGATTATCTATTCCCATTTTTTTATCAACTATATTAGAAAATTTTGGTTTAAACTTAAAATTTCGTTTTGTTTCTAATAATCCATGTTCTTCTACCTGCCCAGCCACATCAATATATATGAAGTTACATTTTCCGTTAAAAATACTTTCATTAAAAGTATCTCCAAAAAGACGAGTCCCCCTCCCGCCCTTCTGTAGATATTTTCGTAATATTTTTGTTGGAGACATATCTACAATACAGGAACAATGAGGATAATCGGCTCCAGTAGTGAGTATTTCTATGCTAATAATACCTTTGAGAACACCGTCAACAAACTGTTCGTCTATGATCAGTCGCTCTTGGGAAGAAGTATCGGCATCCATGTAACCCACTGGAATATTAGCATTGTTAAACGCTTTTGTGACTAACTTGCCATGATTTTTATTAACAGTGAAACCAAGAAACGATCTGTTTTCTCCGTGTTTTACATAGTTTTCGACACCTGTATTTATGAGTGTAGGACTTATAACTACTCCTTCGAGTTCGTTTTCATCATAATCTGTTCCAGAATAATTAAGCTTAACTCCCGATAGGTCGATTTTTACAGGAGCATAATAAATAGGAGGAACTAACCATTCCATATCTATTAGGTCTTTCATCTGATACTTTCCTATATAATGATTAAATCCTTCTAAAAGAAAGCCTTTGTCATCAATAGGGGTAGCGCTCATTCCTAAAATAAGAGCACGAGGAACTCTCTCTATTAGGCTTTGAATAAGCGTGGCTTTATATCCATAATGAACTTCGTCCATTACAATAATATCGGGAGTAGCAAAAGTTCTATTTTTAATTGTATATAAAGACGCTATTTGAAGAGGACTATTTGGATTAAATCTCTTATCTCTTCCCATAATTACAGATGGAGAGAATCTTTTAAAATGCTCATAAGTCTGATCTACGAGCTTTCTTCTGTGGCAAGTGAATAAACACACCAACCCTCTCGAAAGCCATTTTTTAATCATTTCTAACGCCATGATTGTCTTTCCTGATCCTGTCGGCGACATCAAAAGTATTTTGCGTTTTTTTTGACTCCTGCTTGATAAAAATATTTCATTGCAGATTTCTTGTTGAAATTTTCTTAGAGTTGTCATTTACTTTCTCTTACTTTAATGGTTAAAAACAAGTTAAGAACTTCTTGTAGGTCGCCATAAGGCATGATAGCGTAAGTGACAGGATTATCACCTATAATATGATGAGATTTATACTTAATGTATTCTTTTGCTGATTTTCGAGTAATGAATATCTGATTTTCAAAACGCCTAACTCTTCTTATAGGGATTTTACTAAAATTCGAATTACACCATGCTTCAAAATCAGGTTGATTTATTACTTTTATTTTCACTCTTTTAACTTCATACATATACTCTTTATATTCTTCTTTTAATTCTTCTTGTAATTCTTTAAGTGAACTGTAAAGTTCATCGCTTATCTGTATTGTTTTCATTTTTTTTCCTTTATATTAACTTATAACAGTAGCAGCATACGGAATTAAAACTCCGCATTGCTCCGTGTTATATCCACAAAAATTATTCATATACTATCTCTTGCAAATCTTTAATATTTATAGAGCTTAATACTTTGTCGTTTCGTACCCTATGTATCATCCATAAAGTAAAATTACCGTATTGATGTTCCTGTAATATAAGACAATCGTCATCTGCCGGTTTGATCCATTACATCTCGTTTCCAACTACATAAATAGCTTCTTTTACTTTTCTGTTTTTATTGCTCATTAAATAATCTTTCACTTTGACCTCCGTAATTTTTTCAGTATAACAAAGTAAAAATCTATGCTAATATTCATAATTAGACTTATGTTTTTTTGTGACAACCCACTCTCCATGACAATTTATACATTTAAAGAATACACAAATAGCAGGGTCGCATGACCATGTGTGTTTTTCTGAGCAATGAGGGCATACATCATTCCATTGCTCAGGATTTAATATTGTGTCCCAACATTTATATTTATTCATTTATCCTCTGTATAGGTTTTTTAATCGATCCGTTGTGTACCATTTTAAACTTTGCTGTTACTTGCAAGCTCGAGTTTTATCCCAGAGTTTGGGTGTTTTCTTGAATAACAATTACACTTAATTACATTATCGTTTCCATAACCATCCCCGAAGTCTATTATTGTTGGGTGACATTCGGGTACATTATTGTGACAAGAATTACACATATTTTCTTTTGTATTGTCTGTGTAATAAGTTGTATAATCTTGTTCTTTCATTTCTCCTTCGTTGTGAACTAATAAAAATTCTTTCTTGATTTTTTTATAATATCGTTTCTTTTGTCCTTTTGTCATCTTCAGAAAACAACATCTTTCATAAGTAAGTTTTGACCCACAAGGACATTCTTCTGTGAGTTTAGCTATATTGCTATATCCTTTTTCTGTTGCAATAACTGGTATTAGTTCACCACTTTTTTTAAGCTTTTCGTAGTCATAATTTTCGCCAAATCTCTTAACCATTTCATCGTGTGTCAAATTAAATATTTCACCTGTTGATCTTTGCATCATTACCTCCTTAATTTTTACTGATTACAACAATAGCAAAATTTATATTGTTACTCAATCCGTGTTTTTGCCATGACCGTTATTTTCTAATTTTAACTTTTCGTTTTCAGCTTTAATTTTCTTCAATTTTTCTTTGAGTTCTTTATACTTGCTATTTTCACTTATCATTTCATTTTCACAAAGTTCGTCAACAAACTTTGTGATATCATAGTTTGATATTACTATTTCTCTTCTGTGAAATCCAGTGATTATCATATCGTCAAACTCCTGATCAAATTCTATTTTGTACATATTCCCTCCGTTACTTTTGCTTTGCCCGTTAATCTTTAATTTACCACTAAGATAAACTTCTTGTCTGTGTTTTCTGTGTTTTTGCATATAAGCATTATTTTTAATCCTGTCATAGTATATCTTTGATCCGCCTCTTTCTTTTCTTTGTTCAATATTTAATTTCTGTCTTTCGGGAAATAAGATAAATTGAATAAGCCTCTTATTAACATTATATTTCTTACTTAGCCCCCGTATCGAATAACGACCCGTATCGTATTTGTCTTTGATTTCTTTTTTCTGTGTCTTTGTTAATTTGATCCGTTTATCGCAATTGACAGATTTTAGGGTTACTTTTATTTTAGTGTTTCTATAAGGCATATTTTTATTCTCCGTTATTTTATTTTTTTACCTCTGATTCGTTTTACTCTTGCAAAACTCATACTGAATACTCCTATGAAAATACAAATTGCTATTATCTTAATTATAAATACTGATAACGAAACAAAGATAGTTACAAAACCGATAGTTAAATTATATCTCGTTATTTCCATAAGTAAGTCAAATGCTTTAGAAGATATACTTATTATCATGTATGTTGACACTATTTGTATGATTGTATATATTATTATTATTATTCTCATTCATTTCTCCCAGTTATTTCACTACTCATTTTCAAGCGCTGTATCGAAGATGTTATCAATATCGGATTCTTCATCAGTATCATATCCTTCGTCTTGCCCTGACCACGAGTTATATTCAAATAATCTTATCAGCACAGGAAAATCTATAAGAATGCCTGTAGGCTTAGCGCCATAAACATATCTCCGAAATTTCATTGATTTTACTAAATTGTATTTATCTAAAAATAAATAAAAAGAAGTGTCTTTAACTTTTTCCTGAGAACATAATGCTCTTAATAGTTTATGTGTTAAAAATCCGTTCGCATTGTCATTCATTTTTCCCTTGAATTCTACGAAATGGTATCCTAATTCAGTTGTTAAATGATAACTATTGCGATAACCGCTTACAAGATTATCTAATATTTGTATTATGGATTTTTCAGATGAGCTTACGGATAATGTCACCAATTTAACCAATCCGTCTGATATTGGTACTTCCATGCCATATCTGAAACCAATTTTTTTACTTCTTATTTTCATTTTTTCGTAATTATCGAATAATTTAGTAAATACAAAATTACCCAGACATCTGTCGATAAAATTAGGGAGACCCGTATAGCCCAATAATGCGATTTTAGAATTAAATATCGAAATTGGCTTATGCTTTTCTTCTAATGTGTTTATGACAAGAAATTGGTTTTGAGAAGGATCGGTTATAGCGTCTCTTATGTTAAGCGCTTTTTCATTGCTTGATATACCGAAAAAAGTACCATTTGAAATCATCTTGGCTTCGATTCTTTTTTTATTTACTATGTTGTATTTTTGTCCGCTCATTCTTTTGACAAAGTTGTATAGATGAATAGGATCAAGAGAGGCTTCGTTATTTTCGTCTATATATACAAATTTCTTATCAAGGTATCCGGTAAACTGATCGTAATTTGGAGGTAATGGGCACATTTGCCCCGCATAAATACTCCCTATAATCGTTTCAAACATGAGATTTTTACCAGTGCCTCTATTAGTACCAAACATAATAAAAGTTGGTTTTGCCAATCCGTATCTACTCTCAAAAGCATATAATGACAAAAAATCTATAATAGAATCATATTCCTCTTTTTTGGGGTAAATTATTCCTAACAATTCTTCTATAAGTTCATTATTCTTGTCTATTGGCTTTATTAAAGGTGTGAAACATTTTATATAGCCGGTATTGTAATCAAATTCAATATTCGAGGATGTCGCTAATTCTATCATATCGCCTTTATCTAAAAAAGACAAATCACCACGAAGAGCATATCCTTTTGGTTTAGACAAATCCTCTTTAGCTATATAAGCCAAATTCTTTATTTTAGGAGAGGATAGAAATTTTCTATGTCTAATAATATACTTATTCAATGGTATCCAACTTGGTAATGTTACGAAGTTTCTAAGCGCTTTTTCGGTAAATGAGGAGATATTTAAACCAAAGTCGTTATCTATATAACTTACTTTTATTATTTTATATCCGCCATTTGCCCAATAAAGACATTCTTCATCCAAATTCATATCGAATATGAGTTTTTTGTATATTGCATATCCTTCAGCATCTTGTGCTACCACATCTTTTAGGTAAAATTTCTTCTCACCTGTGTCGTCAGCAGGAATATCTGGTTTTAAGGGAATTTCGTTCATTTTTCCCTCATTAGTTTAGGTTTTTATTTCCGTATTTTTTAGAATAAGATTCTATCAGCAAAGACACAATACTTATACCTGTAAGTATAGACACCTCTTTAAGCTTTTTTAATGGAATTCCTTGCTTAATCCAGTTGTACAGTGCTATTCTTGATATATTTAATTTTTCGGCTGTCTCTCTTTTTTTATTGTTTCCCATATATTCTTCAAATAACATCTTATTAAGTTCTTCAAGTGACATTTCTATCTCCATGTTTATTTTTTTATAGTAACATAAAATTCAATTATGTCGTCAAAATTGTTATGATCTACAGCATCATAGGATTTTCTCAAGACGCTTTTTTCTCTTTCGTCTAATTCGTTATTTTCAATAAGAGTTGGAATGTAGCTCTTCAATGTCAATATCAATCTCTTTTTAAACATATCAACATTATTAACCAGCTTATTTCTATTAGCGATGTACTCTTCAGGGGACATGGGGTATTGCTTATAAAAGCCATGTCTCAAATCCTCACTGTCAAGACCAAGTTCTACCAATAATACCTTGAGTTGTTCCTTTGGTTTCAATATTGTTTCGTATTGCTTAGGTTCTTCAAGCACACCTGTTGTAGTCTTCTTGTCCTCTTCGTTTTTGTTTGTTCCCTTTTTCTTCTGTGCCTCTATGCCTATTAAAGATAATTCTTCAACTAATGCCTTAGTACCTTTTTTATCCACATCGTTTATGTCAGCATTTTTACTTATAAGCCTCAATTCTTTGAGATTAGAATAGGGCATGACAACAGATTGTTCTATGCTCATTCGCTTATCATCACAATCCTCAACTGTTTCCGTAGGTATATCCTCTATAATAGCAGATTCTTCAACAAAATCTACAGGTACCTCTTCAATTGGTTCTACGACGGGCGTTTTCTTTGACTTGGTATTTGCTATTTCCTCTATTTTGGACATGAGATTATCATTGTCTTCGCTTTCTATCTGCCTCTCTGCTTCTTCTGGATAATATTCCTCTATAGTTTCGGTAGCGTCTTCATCAAAAGAATTAGGAGCTTTATTGAGATACTTTCGCACAGTAGCCTGTATCTCTCCCATGCGTTCGTGATATGTTCTATCAGCTTGCAATAATCCCAACCATCTCTCTCTAAGCATTTCAGGATCACCCTTGAATACAATGTTAACGACATTTATAGAGATAGGATTGCCCGTAACGGGATTCGTTGTTAACTGCGGTGATACGATCAACGACAAAGGTATTCCTGCTAAGTGTCCTGATGTAAGTGTCTGTATCAATCTCAAACTTGCCAAGATGGCAAGTATGGAGTTTCTCCCCGTTGTTCTAAATTTCCATATTCCACCTACAACCTTCGCACACCTTATAACAACAGACAATGTTCCGTTTATTTTACATCTGTCTGATTTTGTATATTTAGGATCTAATTGCTTAACAGGCTTTTCGCCGTCTTTCCAGCTTCCGTCAGATTGCCTGTACTGCCATGTTTCACCATCTCCCTCCATAATACATTTTTTGCCTCGAAATATAGCGTATCGTGTCTGAAAATTTAATTCTATATCATCGTAAAGAAGTACGACAGGAATTTCAGTAGGATTTTTACCGAGTTTATTCATAATATCCATATCGTGAATATAGTTTCCATCCTCTCCTCTTGTATTTATGGTTATTAAAAAATGATTAAGCTTTACTGGTTGTAAAAATTCATTTCCCTTTTCTGACCTTACCATTTTACCTTTTTTGCCTATTTTTATTTTGCCTATTTCTGCCAAGCGGATGGGTAGGTTTTGTATTGATGTGACATTCATAATTACTCCTTGATTTGGTTTTTAAAATTTTCTTTTTTAAAGAATTGAATAACTTGTCAATAGTTTTACTACAAGGTATTTCGGGCAAATTGTCGTTTTTATGCAATTTGGTAGTACTTATAGTAAAAATTTTACCAAATTTCTGGTGTTTTTCTATGTTTATTTTATCGTAAGCTTCTTTTGATATTGGAGCAATTTCTGTAAGAAATGATGGTAGTTGCTTTTTTAATTTAACTTCGTAGGATTCAATATTGCCATTTCTTTTAGCTGTGAATGATTTCAATCTCGCTCTTTTGCTTATCCATTCTATTATTGACATCATTCCCCTTCTAAAATTTTCGTTCATAATTACTCCTTAATTGTTTTAAAATTTCCAATTCCAACTTCAATAGCGATACCCTGAATATCACTTTCCTCAAGGTGCTTCTTTATTCTTTCTTTATT
>CBDVEF010000062.1:0-7998 GCA_965372935.1 uncultured bacterium
TGATTAATTATCATTAAAACTTATATGTTTCTAAAAGATGTGGGTAAGGATATGCCCACCTGTGGAGGGAAAGTAAAAAAGACATTTCCCTTTTGTGTAATTTGTTCTCAATTCGTGAAATAAAGCAAAATATATTCCCCTTCCCTTTGGTGAAATTCGTGTTTGATCTCTCCCTCCCTCTGTTATCTCTTCCCTTCGTGCAATTCGCTTTCAATTCGTGAAATAAAGGTAAGAAATTATTCCCCTTCTCTTTGGTGAAATTCGTGTTTTATATCTCCCTCCTTGTCTTTCTGAAAAGGTAAAAGATTATTCTCTCCCATTAGTGAAATTCGTTGTTATTTCTTTCTTTCCCTTCTCGGCTGGTGTCTGATGTCTGAAGTCTGATGTCTATTATCTTTTATTAGCGAATTCGTGGTTGATCTCTCCTCTTGTGTTTATATTTCTTTTAAATGGATATTCGGAAATAATTGCAGACAATAATATTAGTCCTGCTCCAATCATTCCCCTATATGTTAAAATTTCTCTTAGTATTACCCAGCCAAACAGTAAAGCAAATACAGGTTCAAGTAAATAAAATAATCCTACAAATACTGTGTTTAAATTTTTCTGATATCTTATTTGGATCCACAATGCTAATGCAGTACATATAAATCCGAGATAAAGTAAAACAGATATTAATTTAATATTTAATACAAAATGAATTCTTTCAAAAGGAATGAAAATGGAAGAGCAAATAAATACCGTAACAAATGCTATAAATGATATATTCTCTGAACTATTTGACTTTGTAGCAATCTGTATAAAAACAATCTCAAAAGCAAATGCTATTGCAGATAAAAACGCTAAAATATCTCCTTTATAAAAATCTAAATTTTTCAATCCAGT
This sequence comes from uncultured bacterium, assembly GCA_965372935.1. Classification (GTDB taxonomy): domain Bacteria; phylum Hydrothermota; class 32-111; order QNBC01; family QNBC01; genus JAGLYS01. Next base: position 886 of record CBDVEF010000062.1, read on the forward strand.
TAATAGATACAACCCATATATTGCAATAATAATACTTACAATAGCCGATTTTTTTATTTTAGCTTTTTCAAAATAGTGTGATAAAAAAGGGATTATAATAATAAATAGACTTGAAATAAAAGCTGTATTTGCAACCTTTGAATATTTCAAAGATATAGTCTGAAATATAAACCCGGCAAAAAGAGTTGTGCCGATAATACAACCCCATTTAACCTCATATTTATTAATACTTTTTAATTTCCTGCTAAAAAGTATTAGTGCAAAAATCGATGCTATAAAAAATCTTACACCAACAAATAGAAATTCAGAACAGTATTCAATACCTATCTTAACGAAAACAAATGAAGAACCCCATATAGCAATTGCAATTAATATCAACAGATAAGGCCTTTTTATATATTCTTTCATAATGGCATTATATTGTATTCTTTCATATATGTAAATAGGGGTCGTTTCTCTAGTGGAACATATATCGATATCTATTTATCTTCAAATATCGTATTCTATTTACATTAATCCAAAGTTCCATTATAATTAATAAATGAAAAATAAACACATTATTTTGGACAACTATTTTAAATATATAAATGGTATATCTTCTATTTACAATTTATCAATAAAAGAATTTGACGAATATAATTATACATTAGTAGAATTTATGACTCAGGCAATATACGATAGAACTACCCCCTATCCCAATGCATTAGAACTTGCAAGCAGATTGAATTATATTGGAGACCCCTATCTTGCTTATAAGTTTCTTGAGAAAGAATCGAAAATAAGCAAGGACAGATTTAAAATGCTATTTTTAAAAGCCCGTTCCGCTTCATTTTTATTATCAACCGGAATTTATAAAAAAGCTGAAATTATTCTAATGGGTATATCTAACGAACTGGGAGATTCTGATTTAGATATAGGGCTTAATTGCTATATATCGGGCGTTCTCGCTTTTATTAATGTAATATTTTATAAGAATTATTTAAAAGCTGAAAAATACCTTAATGGAATTAATAAAATATACAAATATGCACCAAAAGAAAACCCCCGGGGATTTGATTCAATCTGTAGAAGTGATATTTACACACTTTATTATCATACTCTATGTGATGTTTATATAAAAATTGCAAAAGAAAGTAAATATGCTAAAAAGAGAGCATATTTGGTAAAAATTGAAAATCTTTTAAATTATAAAAAGTTGGATTTTGAATATTTTAAATTAATGTATGAATTAAATTTTTGTGAGCTACAAATATTAAAAGGTAATTTGAAAGGTGCTTTAAAAACAATAAAAGCTCTTGACAACAAAATAAAAAACTCTGATTATGAACGTTGGATAAATTCATCCATATTTAGTATTTATGCATCTATATATTCAGAAATGAATGACACAAAAGTAGCGTATAGATATTTAAATAAATCGATAATGGCATCTAAAATTTATGGGAATACAATTGATGAATATATAATGATCAATGATTCTTTCAATATTGTATTTAGAGATTTCAAAAACAAAGATGTTAGCGAAATCATAAAATATGAGGAGCCACTTATCGATCAATTAATACAATTTCTCAGATTAAAGGATTGGTATACAAGTGCTAATCATTCAAAAAATGTCAGAAACATTACAATTAATATTGCAAAATATCTTATGAAAAAAAAGCAAATTCACATATCGGAGCATGATTTGTATGTTCTTCAATATGGGGCATATCTCCATGATATCGGCAAGTTGTATATTACATGGTTTGAATTGAATAAAATAGCGCCTCTTACAAATGAAGAATATTCACTATTAAAAAATCATACTGTCTTTGGCAAACAAATATTACAAAAGCTACATATGGATAAATTAGGCGATTTTGCTATTGGACATCATGAAAGAATTGATGGTTCAGGGTATCCCAAAGGTGAAAAAAACCATCCATTACTTGTAAACATTGTTGCTCTTGCTGATACATTTGATGCAGGAACTTCCTTATCCAGAAAATATAGAAAAGCAAGAAAGGAGACAGAAATAATAAATGAAATTAAAAAACTCAGCGGTAAAGCATTTTATCCGAAAATAGTAAGTGCTCTGATTAAACTTTCAAATTCAGGAATTAATTTAAAGTCTTACAAAGGTGATAAAATATGTATTTAATCCCTTTCATTTTATCATACCTTATTGGGACAATATCTCCGGGCTTCTTTATAACCAAAATATATAAACATATTGATATAAGAAAATCAGGTTTAAGAAATACAGGAACTACTAATGTTTATAAAATTGCCGGATTTTTACCTGCCTTTTTAACAGGTCTAATAGATTTCTCAAAAGGTTTTGTAGCCATTATTATATGTTATCTTTTCTGGGAATATTTAACACCCGATTATTTTCAAGATTATTTTATATTGGTTTCTGCAATATTCGTAATACTTGGGCATATTTTCCCTTTCTATCTGAGTTTTCATGGAGGAATGGGAGCAGCTACCTCTTATGGAATATTTCTTTTTGGCTTAATTATACTTATTAAAATCGGTCTTCCGTTTTTCCCAATACTGTGGATGATTTCTTATACAATAATACTTTCTCTTATATTCCATTCATTTTCATTCTCCGGATTTATTATAGATATCATATTAATTGCATATTTAGCTCTCAATATAGCAAAATCCAGTTTTTATTCATTCTATATTATTGACAAAAATATTATCTTTTTAATATGTATAATGAGTTTAATTATAATAATAATATCCTCGATTTATACTTATATTGCAAAAAAGATTTTAGTATTTAAAGTCAAAATAATCGATAAAAAGCATAATAGTGGCAATTTCTACTATTATTTTACTTTACTAATTATCCCATTTGTTGTTTTTCTATTCTCGAAAATTATCTGTTTTGTAATTTTAATGACAATGTTCATTTTCTTATTAGGAATTTATTTTATAAAATTCAATGATATTAAAATAGTTTTTAAAAATACGAATATTCAATCTATATGTTTTTTAATCTCAATACTTATAATGATTCCACTATTCAATAAAAATATAATTATTATAATTGCATCCTGTTATATTTCAGGAAATGTATTTTACGATTTAGCAGAAAAGTATTTCAGCAAAACCCCTCTATTTGAAAACATTACATTAGAGGGGTTTTTAGCATATTTTGGCTTTTACCTATTATCGTTAATTATATTAAACTGGTATTTCTCTGTTCCTACTGTAATAATCATATGGTTTAGTCTTTTCAATACAGTACTGTTTATGTTAATTAAAGAACCTTTTAAGCATTTTATTATACCATTTTCTACAGCAATTCTACTCTATCTAACTATTCATAATTTCTCTATCAATTATCTGTCCGTCTTTTAAGTGTAATATTTCACTTGCGATTTCAGCAACTTCTCTTTGATGAGTAACCATAATAATTGTTTTATTACTTTTATGAAGTTTATCAAAAAGAGCTAAAATCTCTTCCCCTGTTTTGGAATCAAGATTTCCCGTGGGTTCATCGGCGATTATAATAGCCGGATCTGTAACCATTGCCCTCGCAATTGCCACTCTCTGTCTTTCCCCACCTGAAAGTTCATTGGGATTATGATGAATTCTATGACCAAGTCCAACCACATCAAGAGCTTGAATAGCTTTCTCTTCTCTAATTCGTAGATTTTCACCCCTATATAAAAGTGGTAATTCTACATTATGTAGTGCATTCATCCTGGGAATTAGGTTAAATGTTTGAAATACAAAACCTATAAGATTGTTCCTTATACTTGCAAGTTCATCATCACTAAGATCCTGAACGGATCTTCCTTTAATATAGAATTCCCCTTTATCCGGTTTATCAAGACAACCCAATATATGCATTAGAGTAGATTTCCCGGAACCCGATGGTCCCATTATAGAAACAAATGAATTTTCTTTAATATCCACTGATATATCTCTAATAGCTTTAATAGTTATCTCTCCCATCAGATAGCTCTTTTCTAAGTTTTTAGCTGTAATTAACATATTCGCCCCCTATTCATACCTTAATGCTTCTACTGGATTTAGATTTGCAGCTTTTTTTGCTGGTAGTATTCCAAAGATAATTCCTACACCTGCCGAGACCATAAAAGCTATCATAATACTCCAAATAGAAACAGCATATGGAAGATGGCTTACAGTTGAAATCAATTTCCCCAGCCCAATACCTGCAAGGATACCTATAGCCCCGCCAATAATTGATATTGTTACAGTTTCAATGAGAAACTGCCAGAGTATATCTCTTTTCTTCGCCCCAATTGCCATTCTAATGCCGATCTCTCTCGTCCTTTCCGTTACTGTCACATACATAATATTCATTATACCGACCCCACCAGTAACAAGTGCCAGTGAAGCTATGCCAATCATTACAAGAAACGCAGCACTTGTGAATTTCTTATAAAATGCCAGCAACATATCCTGTGTTCCAAAATCAAAATCATCATCCGCATCATCTGCGACTTTTCTCCTGACCCTGAGGACACCTCTCATCTCATCCATTGCCAGTTCTTTATCCTTTGCTGATACGACAATCATCATATGTCTTCTTCTCCCCATTATTTTTTCCGCTGTTGTGTAAGGAATGTTGACAAAATTGTCCATATCCTGCCCCATAAGATTACCTTTCTCCTCCAATATTCCAAGTATCTTAAATTTATAACCCGAAACATCTATCCTCTTTCCCAAAGGATCTTCCTCCTTAAATAGGTTTTTCGCAACAGTCTTACCTATTACACAAACAAACCTTTTGCGGTCAACCTCATTTTCAGTAAAGTTTCTTCCTTTTTCTACAAAATGAGCCATAATATCCTGATAATTTTCGTTAACCCCGGAAATTGATACCAATTCCATTCTGACATTTTTATATTTTACATCCTTATTGACATTAAATGCCGGAGAAACATATATTATATCCGGACAATGTTCCTTTATAGCTTTTGCATCTTCAACTGTGAAATCCTTTCTCTTTCTAAATTTTCTCCAATCAACTGAACCAGTTCGTATAAATGGCCATTTTGATACATATATAACATCTGTCCCAAGAGTAGAAAACATACCTTTCACCTTAAGATCCAACCCCTGTATTAACGATACAACAGTTATAACTGTCATTACACCTATAATTATTCCAAGTGTTGTCAGAAATGATCTTAATTTATTGGTTTTTAGATATATAATCGCACTATTTATACCTTCAAAAAAATCCATTCAAGCCCCCTATTTTCCATTCTTGTAATGTTTATTATCCGATTCATTTTCTTTCTGATCGGATGAGATATCTTCTTTACCAACTTTTTTCTTTCCCCTTTTCCCCTCCTTTTTCTTGTCTACTTTTACAATATCGCCATCCTTTAGATTCTTCATAGAACTATATGGACCTATAATTACTATCTCACCTTCATTCAATCCACTTATAATTTCGACATCGTTTTCTCCTGTGATTCCCTCTTCAACGGTTTTAAAATGAACTTTGCCATTATTTAGTATGAATATTCCCTTTTCAAATTTATCATCGATCTTTCTTTTTTGAATGGCAGTAAGCGGAACTTTTATTACATCTTCAACTGATTTAGAAATAATATCCAGATTACCCCCCATACCACTCTTTATTTTTTGCGAAGGATTTATAATATCCGCTTTAACCTCAAAATTTGTAATTTCCCCACTTGTTCCAGACCCTATTATATCACCAGCACTTGCAATGTCGGAAACAATTGCCTCAAATGTGTCTTCGGGGATAGGATCAACGACAATACGAGCTTTCATCTCTTTTTTAATATCAGGGATATCACTCTCGTCGAACATAGCTTCCATCTGCATATTATCAAGATCAGCAACTTTAAATAGCACCGTACCCGGATTATTCATTGTTCCGATAATGACGGTTTCCCCCTCCTTTACCTTTTTATCTATTATTGTTCCGTTTATCGGGGATATGATTCTTGTATGTTCAAGATTCTTTTTTGCACTTTCATATTGTGCTTCACTTTGGGACAATAGATGTAATGCATTCTCGCAATCCAATTTTTGAGCTTGATATGATTCTTCAGATGTAAAATTTTTCTTAAAAAGAATCTTCTGTTTCTCAAAAACAGCTCTTTTATACTCGACCGAAGCTTTTTGTGCCATATAACCACTCTTTGCTTTCTTAAGTGTCATTCTTGCATCAAAGTCATCAAGTATTGCAAGTGTATCACCCTTTTTTACCTTATCACCCTCTTCATATTTAATTTCAATTAATTTACCCATAACCTGAGATGATATATTAACTTCATTTTTAGAAATAATATGCCCTGGTGCTGAGACATATGATATAACATCTCCTATCTCGGTCTTATGCGTATAAACATTGACCTTTTTACGACTTCCTTTAATATTAGCTATTATGATTATAATCACAACCAAAATGATTAAAGCAATTATTATTTTCTTCTTCATACTATTATTCTCCTTTCCAGTTCCCTGTCATTACATCCAACTGCAATCTGTTTGTTAAATATGTATACTTAGATTTAATAAGATTTGATTTTGCTTCCTCAAATATTTTTTTTGCATCCAGATATTCAATTTGAGAAATAGAACCATTTTTATATTGAATCTCACCAATATTAAAATTATCCTTTGCCATCTCCTCTGCATCAATTGCTGATTTATATGTTAAATATCCACTTCTTACATCACTAATTTTTTCAAGTAATTCTCTTATTCTATCCTCAATTGCTTTATTGTAATTTATCTTTGATTTTTGATAATTTATCCTATTTTCAACAACATCAATTGCTCTCTTGCCTCCCTTAAAAAGAGGCAATACAAAACTGATAGATGTAGACCAATTATCTCCATCCTCCCAGTTCGAAAATGTTGGAATATCATTTACTCTCGTGCTATACGATAAATTCCAATTTATATATGGTAGAAAATTAGATATTGAGCTTCTTAACATAGATATCGAGTAATACAAGTTAACCTTCTCTGCAAGGATTTGAGGATCATATTTGGTCAATCTCTCTTTTAGTATTTCTAAATCCTCTATCTGTAATGTATCTATAGAGATATCATCCTCAAAAACATAATCATTATACTTAATGCCAATATAATTAA
>CBDVEF010000063.1:0-7997 GCA_965372935.1 uncultured bacterium
GAATACCTATCTATTCCAAGTGCCATACCACTAACAACAACAACACCCATATCTGACAATGCCTTCCCAAATCTCTCCGCAATCTCTTTACCATAGTACGAACATTGTCTACTACCTACCATTGCAATACTTTTATTTTTCAAAATAGAAATATCTCCCCTTGCAAATATTATAGGAGGAAATGGTTTATAGTTTAGTATTCTTTCAGGATAATCTCTGTCTTTATATGTTATTACATTAACATTAAGCTTTTCTATCCTATCAATATTATCTTTATCAATCTCTCTTCTTCTTATTGCATTAATTATTTCATCTCTAATACCTAACGTTTTACTAAGGAATGATTTTGCCTCATTATTAATATCTAAAAATGAAGAATAATTTTCCATTAAATTGAAAATTTCTCTTTCGGAAATATTTTTTATTAATGATAGATATAATGGAAATTTATTTTTCATATAGTGAGTTTTTAATATTTTTAAGAATATTCTTAATCCCCTCTTTTTTCTTTGCAGATATTAAGTGGCACTTTTCGCTGAATTTAGACAGTGATTCCTCAATTATCACTTTATCTACTAAATCTATTTTATTAAGAGCAATCACTCTTTTTTTAATTAATAATTGCCTGTCATAAAGTGATATTTCCGTTAACAAATGATTATAATCATCAACAGGATTTACTTTTGAAATATCAATAATAAAAAGTAAAAGTTTTGTACGTGATATATGTCTTAAGAAATCAAGACCTAACCCTTTCCCCTGGTGAGCACCATCAATTATACCGGGTATATCAGCAAATGTAATATTTATCTTATCGTCATTATATATCCCCAGATTAGGAATCAGGGTAGTAAATTCATAATCTGCTATTTTCGGGTGAGCGCCTGATACTGCGGTTAAAAAAGAAGATTTGCCGGCATTCGGATATCCAACAAGACCAACATCAGCAATCATCATTAATTCAAGTTTAAGCACCCTTTTCTCACCCGGTTTTCCATCCTCGGCATATAAAGGCATCTGCCTTACGGAGGATTTAAAATGAGTGTTACCTTTTCCACCTTTTCCTCCATATGCAGCAATTCTCTTTTCACCATGCTTTAAAACATCAAATAATGTAACATTTAATTCTTTATCATGTACCCTTGTACCAGGAGGAACCTCTATATATATCGATTTGCCATTTTTACCATGCTTGTTATTCCCTGCACCATTCCCGCCATCTTCAGCCTTAAATTGTCTTATATATTTAAAATCTCTAAGTGTAGCTAAATTACTATTTCCAACTATTACAACATCTCCACCTTTCCCTCCATCGCCCCCATCAGGTCCACCCTTTGGCTCGTATTTCTCCCTATGCATATGAACAACGCCATCTCCCCCCTTGCCGGATATAACATTAATCGTCGCTTCATCTATAAACTTATTCACTTAAATCCTTAATAATATAATCAAATTTCATCATTGCCCTTTTAATATCCTTTGTTGCTATAGCATAACTTATTCTTATATATTTATCATTCCCAAATGCTTTGCCAGGAGTAACTGCAATATTTGCTTTCTCTAATAAATATTTAGCAAATGAAAAGGAATCATTGATTCCCTTTTTCCCATAGAAATTATCAACTCTAATAAAATAATAAAATGCTCCAAGCGGTTCAACATAACTGATACTATCTATTTTATCAAGATACTCCTTAAGATAAATTCTTCGCTTATTAAATGTATTATGCATTTCTTCTACTTCAGCAGAATCATTTGATATAGCTGCCAGAGCTGCCGCCTGACCAATAGAAGAGGGACAGGATGTAGAATGCCCTTGCAGTTTTATACACTGTTGAATTATTTCCTTTGGACCGGCTGCATAACCTATTCTCCAGCCGGTCATAGCATATGCTTTTGAAAAACCGTTTACTACTACAGTTCTCTCTTTTATATCTTCTCCAAGTGATGCAATGCTAATATGTTTAATCCCGTTATAGATTACTTTTTCATATATTTCATCAGATATACATAACAGATTATGTTTTACAATTACATCTGCAATCTCCTTTAATGTTTTCTCATCATATACAACACCCGTCGGATTATTGGGTGAATTTATTAAGACTATCTTTGTTCTGTCTGTTATATTCCTTTCAAGATCTTCTGCTGAAAGCATGAAATTATTTTTTTCCGTACTAACTATTACTGGTTTTCCGTCCGATAATTTGACCATTTCAGGATAACTCACCCAATATGGTGAAGGTATAATAATTTCATCACCATTATCTATCGTTGATTCTACAACATTATAAATTGATTGTTTTGCTCCTGTAGAAACAATTATATCAGACATATCATAATCCAAATTATTATCCCGTTTTAATTTCTGTACAATGGCTTTTCTTAATTGAGGAATACCTGCTGTCTGTGTATAATGTGTAAATCCATTATTAATAGCTTTAATTGCCTCTTTTCTGATATATTCCGGTGTGATATAATCAGGTTCTCCCGCGGAAAGTATAATCACATCATTTCCTGCCATTTTCATATCAAGTGCCTGACTAGTTATCATTAATGTAATTGATGGTTCTACTGAAAGCATCCTCTTTGAAGTAAATTTAAAATTGCTCATAATTGCTCCTACTTATCGTGATTAAGGTACCAATCAACAGTCCTTTTTAATCCTGTGTCAATGTTGGTTAATTCTAACAAATTAAAATATTTTCCAAGCTTTTGATTATTGACAATACTCGACATTAATTCGCCATTTCTTGCTTCTTTTAGGTTGTAATTATACTCTTGTTGCATTATATCAGCAATTTTCTTATAGATTGTTATATTGTCTATTCCTCTCATTGTTCCTACATTTATAGTTCCCCCGTCCAATTCCATGGCTGTAATATATGCAGATTTAGCCACATCCTTGACATAAATATAATCCCTTATCATCTTTCCATACCCGAATATCTGTGCTTTCTTATTATGTTTAATCTGCTCGATAAATATTGCGATCACACCTGCTTCACCCTTATTGCTCTGGAATGGTCCATAAACATTTGCAAATCTAAGTATCACATACGGAACATTATGCCACTGACCATAACATTTGATATATTTTTCAGCTGCGAGTTTTGAAATACCATATGGAGATAACGGGTTTTCTCTTTCATTTTCATCTTTGGGGGATTGACATTCTCCATACATTACCCCACCTGATGATGCAAATATAATTTTACCTTTCCCTGCTCTTTTTATACCATCCAGGATATTTATAGTCCCAATTATATTGGTATTAAGGTCAAATATTGGATTTATAAGTGATTTTCTAACATCAATCTGTGCTGCAAAATGAAAAATATAATCTGCTTTCTCATTTTGTATTATATCAATCACACTACTATTTGATATATCAGATTCATAGAATTTTACTTTATAAGGAATATTATTTATATTTCCTGTTTCAAGGTTATCAATAACAATTACCTCATACCCTTTGTCTAACAGATACCTTACGGTATTCGAACCGATAAATCCAGCTCCTCCTGTAACTATTGCTTTCATAATATACTCCTATACATTATAAAAATTTGTAAGGACAATATTATAACTTTTTAATAAATTTGTAAACCACAAAGATTTCAATATTTCTAATTGTCTCTCCCTGTTTTTGAATTCTTTTCTACATGAATATCCTGGATGAGTCAATATTTCTGAAATACCATCATTTACCATTAATAAATTATCTATTATACTACTCTTCTTTGAGTTACTTCCGAAAATATCGATTAAATTCCCAGGCATTCTGGTATACCTTCTAAGTATATTTTTATGCATTCTTAAATATAACCTTAATATAAAAAAGAAAAATGTTTTATTTGCCATATCCGTAACTACTGGACATCTCACAGGAATACGATATTTTGATGCAAATTCAATCTGAAGTTTTCTCATCTTGCCGGAAATCCAGAAAATATGATTATGAGAATCAATATGACTCAAGTTTACACCGGAATCAATAAATCTATATATTTGACTTGAAATTTCTTTTCTGAGATGTTTAACATTCATTGTAGGTATTTTATAAATAAATTTTTTAGCATTATAAAACCGACCATTGTTATCTACTATTGAGTTGATTAAACTATGATGTGTGACAGGTACACCATTTGTTAAATTGATGTGTATTCCATATGAAGCATTGGAATGATTTTTATAAAATCTATAAAAATCTTTATAATTGTACTCCAGATTAATTATTACGGACACTGATGTTACTATTCCAATATCGATTAATTCTCCTATCCCTCTGTTTAGTCCCTTATCAAGGAAGAGATCATCTGCATTTATTATTACTTTTTTCAAAGTTTTTATTCCCTTTTTCAAATATAAACAACACTCCTCCGATCAGACTTGTTATTGCCGTTATCACTAAAAATGAAAGTGATATTAGAAGTGCCATCTCTCTTGTTATTCCTACCATTGCAAAAAAATACACATAAGCTCCCTCTCTTATTCCTATAGCATTAATTGAAACGGGAATCATACTTAATACGCTTATAACAGGAATAAACGAAAAGAAAGGGGTAATTCCTATGTCAATATAATACATTTTGGCAATAGTAATATTAATAAATATTACTATTGTTTGTATTAAAAACGATATTAAAAAAGCTAATAATAGATCTTTTTTATTATTTGAATATTCAAGAAATGTTTTATAAAAGTCAATTGCCATATTCCCAATGTTCCTGTATCCAATTTTTAGTACAAATGGCTTGAATACTGATAATATTCGTTTATTAAACAGGAGAAATAACGTTGAAATTAAAACTATTAAAATAATTATTGAATACAATATAATATGAAAATCGATATTGGTTTCTCTTATAAACATAAAACCAATAAATATATATATGAAAAGGGATATTACACCTATAAATCTTTCAATAATTACAGATGATGCAACCTCTTTTAAACCATGTTGTCTGAGATATACGGTTCTAACAGTATCAAGACCAATGGATGAAGGGAGAAAATTATTGAAAAAAAATCCAATTAGATAAACCCTGAACAGTTTCCAGATAGAAAGGTTTACATTATGTGTATTAAGTAAGATTTTCCATCTGATAGCATTTAGATACATTAATAAAAGCGATAAGAAAAATCCTAATAATAGCCATAATAAATTGATAGTTTTTATACGACTTAATATTGGAACAAAAACGATGTTCCTTAATATTAAAAACATAAGAAATGTAGCTACAAACAATCTCAGTACATTAAATAAGATATTTTTTATTCTATTTCCCATGTCCCAACCTTTTAATTAAAAAATCAGGCAAATCTCTTACTCTCATCAATTCTTGTGTTTTTTTATAATCATAATTAAATCTTCTAATTTCGATTGTTTTCTTAGTGCTATTAAAAAAGGAGTATGAGAGACGATTATCACCATCTCTTGGTTGCCCAATACTTCCTACATTAATTAAATATCTTGCATCAGTTTTTATATTAATAGTATTCTTCGTAATGAACATACTTCCATCTCTATATTCTGCAATAAAAGGTATATGTGAATGACCTATAAAGAGAAATTTTCCTTTCATAAATTTTAATGTATGATATATATTTTCTCTGCTTAAAATATATTCCCATATTTCAGGTTTAGATGGGCTTGCATGAACAAAAACTATATCATTCAATTCCTGCTTTAGTGGCAGATTGCAGAGATATCGTTTCTGTTTATCATTAATCATATTGAAATTTATATCTATTGCCTGTTTGGCATATATATTGAAATGAATCGAATTTGCTAAATCGCACAAAGCACTATCATGATTTCCCATTAATGATATATCTGCATTTTCACAAATCCAATCTATACATTCTGATGGATTTGGTCCATATCCTACTATATCCCCAAGAGATATCAACTTATCATAATTCCCGAATGTTTCTTCTGCTCTGAGTAGTGCTTGAATATTACTGTGAATATCCGATATAATTACGAATTTCATTGTTTAATATTATAGGGTCCTTTTGCAACTTTATCCAATATACCATTTACAAATTTCCCTGCTTCATCCGTTGAATATTTCTTTGCTATCTCAATATATTCATTAATCGTTACCTTTATGGGAATATCTATAAAGTATAGTATCTCTGCAATTCCAAGCCTTATAATATTTTTATCGATATATGTCATTCTCTCTAAACGCCAGTTAATTGCAATATTTCTAATTATTGAATCTATATATTCAATATTTTCTATTGTTTTCTCTGATATTCTCTGCATAAACAGTATTATATCCCTATTATCTTCACGTTTCTTTATATCTAAAAATATTTCCTCAATTTCATCACTAATGAGATCATATCTGTATAGAACTTCTAGAGCTAATTCCCTAGATTTTCTTCTGGACCCCATAACTATTCTTTAATTTCTTTTATAAGATTCGCCATCTCTATCGCTGTCATAGCAGCATCAAAACCTTTATTGCCCATCTTTGAACCTGCCCTGTCTATTGCTTGCTCAATAGTATCGGCTGTTATAACACCAAAGCTTACAGGAATTTTCAGTTCAAGGGAGAGTTTTGCAATACCTTTTGATACTTCAGTAGATACATAATCAAAATGTGGTGTTTCTCCTCTTATTACCGCTCCAAGACATATTATTGCATTGTATTTACCACTTTCTCCTGCAATTTTTGCTGTTTGAGGTATTTCAAAAGAACCGGGGACTTTAAATATATCAATATTTTCAACATTTCCATTATGTCTAATAATACAATCTTTTGCTCCATCAACCAATTTTTCAGTAATAAAACTATTAAAACGAGAAGTTATAAAAGCAAATTTCAGATTACTTGCATCCAATTTTCCTTCTATTATCATATTATTTCCTCCTATACATTTTTTAAATAATGACCTAATTTATCTTTTTTGGTTTTAAGATACTTAATATTTAATTCATTTGGATTAATTTCTATTGGTACTCTTTCGTTTATTTCTAATCCATATCCACCTAATCCAACAATCTTTCTGGGATTATTTGTTAATAGTCTTATAGAACTTAATCCTATATCATATAATATTTGAGCGCCAATTCCATAATCTCTCATATCCGGAGGAAACCCTAATTGTTCATTAGCTTCAACGGTATCATACCCCGAATCTTGAAGATGATAGGCTTTAATTTTGTTTACTAACCCAATCCCCCTGCCTTCCTGTCTCATATACACCAAAACACCTATACCTTCTTCTTCTATCATCTTCATAGATGTATGTAGTTGATCTCCACAATCACATTTCATGCTTCCAAGAATATCACCTGTTAGACACTCGGAGTGAACTCTAACAAGTACATTTTCCTTCCCCTTCACATCACCTTTTATAATAGCAATATGTTCTTTATTATCTATAGTATTAGAATATACAATAATATGAAAGTTGCCATATATTGTAGGGAGTTCAGCTTCCGCTTCTCTTTTTACTAATTTAGTTTTTTTTAATTCATATTCTATGAGTGATTTTATAGATATTATCTTCAAATCAAATTTATTTGCAATCTCCTTTAATTTTGGAAGTCTTGCCATCGAACCATCATCATCCATAACTTCACAAATAACACCTGATGGTTTTAAGCCTGCTAACTTTGTAATATCAACAATAGCTTCTGTATGACCAGCCCTCTTCAATACACCACCTTTTTGAGCTCTTAATGGAAATATATGCCCCGGTTGTGCCAGATTAGATGGTTTTGTACTATCATCGATAGCGACTTTAATTGTTTTTGCCCTATCAAATGCTGAAATACCTGTGGTTGTTCCTTCGATAGCATCAATGCTAATTGTAAATGCAGTACCAAGTCTTGAAGTGTTATTTGCAACCATTAATTTTAGATCGAGCTGTTTTAGTCTTTCCTCAGTCATTGAAAGACATACCAAACCTCTACCCTCTTTTACCATAAAATTTATTTTCTCTGCTGTTACCAATTCTGCTGCCATACCAAAATC
>CBDVEF010000064.1:0-7963 GCA_965372935.1 uncultured bacterium
AATGATAAGATGATTTTATTATCTGCTTGACACAGTACATTGCGAGGAGTGAAACGACGAAGCAATCTCATTGCGGACTTGATCCGTAATCCATCTCCCTACTTGTTAATTGTAACTTCCTACTTCTCAATTCTTACTTATTAGTGAGATTGCTTCACTTCGTTCGCAATGATATATTCGTAAATTGTGAAATTTGTGACTATATTTCCCTTTCTCATTTCCTACTTTCATGCTTATAATCACTTTCACCTCAATCCTTTCCCATCAAGGGCGAGGAAGAAATGGTGGGAATAGCCACGAATAATGAATAATAGACACCAGATATCAGACACCAGAAAGGGAGGGATATAACCACTAATGTACAAATTGCTATTGTGTCATCCTGAATTTATTTCAGGATCTAAGATGAGATACTGAATCAATACTGAATCAAGTTCAGCACAGGGCACAGCATGACATTATTTTCAATCCCTAATATGTGACATTTTAGCATAGTAACATCATTTGCTTTAAATATTTATTGATAAAATTTTGCATTTATAATATAATGAGACATGGAAATTCGTAAGCTTATAATGCCGGAGATTCAAGAGTACATTAAACAAAAGGATTGGAAAGCAATTAAATCGATAATAGTTGAAATGGAATCATATGATATTGCAGAATTTCTTGAAGATATACCTTATCCTGAAAAGGTTATTATATTCAGATTGCTTGCCAAGGAACAGTCCAATGAAGTGTTTTCTTATATTGAAACGGACACACAGGAAGAAATGTTACAATATTTCAATAAAGAGGAAATTAAATCCATCATTAATGGTCTTGATCCGGATGATAGAAATGATCTGTTTGATGAATTGCCAGCAGAACTTGTTAAAAAATATCTTAAACTACTCTCTCCCGAAGAACGAAAATCTGCCGATTTGCTTTTAAATTATCCCGAACACTCAGCAGGTCATATAATGACTACAGAGTATATTGAACTTTATTCAGATATGACAGTTAATCAGGCAATAAGGTATCTCAGGGCTAACGCAAAGGAATCCGAAACTATATATATATCATATGTATTAGGGGATCAGAGGGAGCTGTTAGGTATAGTTTCCCTCAAAGATTTAATGCTGGCAAAGGATAATTCTTTAATAAAAGAGATAATGGAGGAGAACCCGATATATGTTTATACAGATGCTGACCAGGAGGTTGTTGCAGATGTAATAAAGAAATATGATTTTATTGCTGTTCCAGTTGTTGATTCAGAGGAACATCTTGTTGGGATTATTACATTCGATGATATTATAGATGTATTAGAAGATGAGGTTACCGAGGATTTTCAGAAAATGGCAGCTATAACACCTACGGAAACTCCATATTTTAGTACAAAAATATTTACTTTAGCGAGGAATAGATTTATATGGATATTTTTACTTATTATTCTTCAGAGTGTTTCTGTAAATATAATTCAAGGTTATCAACATATGCTTGAATCTATTGTTGTACTTTCGATATTTATACCGCTGGTAATGGGTACGGGTGGGAATACAGGGACACAATCCAGTACAATTGTTATTAGAGGACTTGCCACAGGTGATATAAATGCAGAAAAAATATTTAGTCTTATTTTAAAAGAGTTGCTTATCGGTTTATTGATTGCCATATGTGTAGGAATAGTTACATATGCAAGATCCTATTTCTTTCATATTACATCGTTGGTTGCATTTGCTGTTTCAATTGCCTTAATGTTGACTGTCTTTATTTCAAACTTAATTGGGGCTTTGCTACCATTCTTATTCAAATTAATTAGGATTGATCCGGCAATAGCCGCAGGACCTCTTGTAACTACTCTTACAGATATTACAGGTCTTATTATATATTTTGAGATAGCAAAAAAGATATTGCATATATGATAAATATTAGATCTCTTACAAAAAAACAGATTGTTCAATATTTCATTGACAATGGAGAAAAACCATTTAAAGGACAGCAGGTATTTAAATGGTTATGGCAGAAACATATATCTGGTTTTGATGAAATGACCGATATCAATAAAAAAACAAGGGAAAAATTAAAATCTGAATTTGTGATTGGATATCCTAAAATATTAAAAAAGCAGACATCAAAAGATGGAACTATTAAATATCTTTTTGAACTAAATGATGGAGTAACAATAGAAGCGGTTTGGATCCCTGACGGAAGAAGAAATACAATTTGCATTTCGACACAAGCAGGATGTTCAATGAGATGCAAATTTTGCTATACTGGGAAACAGGAATTTATAAGGAATTTAACATTTTTTGAAATTGTCGATCAAATTGTAGTTATTATAAGAGATCTAAAAAAGCGACCAACAAATATTGTAACAATGGGGATGGGGGAACCACTTAAAAATCTCAATAATTTGGAAGAAGCTATAGAAATTATAAATGATGAAATGGGAATTGGAATAGCAGCAAGGAAAATTACAGTTTCAACAGTCGGATTTGTCCCTGGTATTTATGAAATTGCAAAATACCCAAAGCAGATAAAATTAGCTGTAAGTCTCAATGCTACAAACAACAAAACAAGAGATTATATAATGCCTATAAATAAAATATATCCAATCGAGAAATTGCTTTACTCAGTGAAACATTTTATTGAAGTTAAAAGGAAAAGGATTACATTTGAGTATATTCTCATAAAGGGGGTAAATGATTCTAAAGATGATGCAGATAGACTTATTAAACTGACTAAGGATATAGAATGCAAAATAAATATTATTCCACTAAATATTTCTCTAAATGATGTAGATTCTCCGTTTAAACCGATTGACAATGAAACGGTAGAAAGATTTACAAAATGGATGATGAAAGGACATAAAGCTGTTACTGTAAGAAAAAGTAAAGGGAGAGATATAGATGCTGCTTGTGGAGAGCTTAAGGGGAGAGAATCATTTTAAAATTATTAACTTTTTATTCTTTTTTAATAATATATTGAAAATTTGACATTTAAAATAGAATTCCTAATTAATATATAAAAGGGAACAGTTAAATCTGCTCCCTTTTATTAGTGTTTAATATATATTTTTTATACCTGTCCCGAGGTGTTCTCTTTTTGCCCAACGCCTATTGCTACATTTCTAAATCTAGCTGGTGAACATCCATGGCTCATCTCCGCTCTTTGCCCCGGTTGCCCTTTCCCACAGTTCGGAACACCGATTAATTGCCAGTGTTTCTCATCACATATTGCATCACAGGAATTCCAGAATTCAGGTGTAATGCCCTGGTAATTAGCGTTTCTTAACATCCTGACTTTTTTGCCCTTTCTAATTTCCCATGCAATCTCGGTCCCAAATTGAAAGTTTAATCTCCTTTGATCGATACTCCACGATCTATTTGTATCCATATATATTCCATCCCTGGTATCTGATATTAAATCATCAAGTGTCCAATCACCAGGCATAAGGCTTAAATTTGTAATTCTTATTATGGGAATGTTGTTATATCCATTTGCTCTATTGCTACCCCTTGATCTATTTTCACAAATTGTGTGAGCTAATTCTCTATTAGTTGAATATCCTGAGAGTACCCCATTCTTTACAATATGCCACCTTTGGGCACGAACGCCATCATCATCGAATCCAATTGTTGCAAGTCCGCCTGGAATTGTAGAGTCTGCAACAAGATTTACTATACTTGACCCGTATTTGAAATTGTTTAGTTTTTCAATTGTTGCAAATGAAGTGCCTGCATAATTTGCCTCCATCCCAAGAACTCTATCAAGTTCCGTTGCATGCCCGACTGATTCATGTATCTGCAATCCAAGTTGTCCTGTCCCGAGTATAAGGTCTCTTTTGCCCGGAGGACATTGATCTGCAGTTGTCAATGCTATTGCTTCATCTCTAACCCTCTCAGCATTATCTAATAATTTCAAAGATTCGACCATTTCGTATCCCATCGACATATATTGTCCACCAAATGATGTGGGGTAACTCCTGATTTGGACATCATCACCAATAGCTGTTGCAAATATACCTGCTCCACTTCTCAGAAGTATTTGCTCTATAAAACTACCTTCAGTATTTGCAAACCATTGATGTTCTCTTAAAAAACTAAGAGCACCTTTTGCTATTATAATTCTTTTATCTTTTCTTAATATTTCATCAGCAGCATATAATAAATTGAGTTTATCTTTCAACTCGATTTTAAAGGGATCTATTATATAGGGCGTAATCCATTTGTCCTCATACACAGGTTCAGGAGCCAATTTTACCCTATTTCTAATTGTAAGAGCACTTGCTTTTCCTGTATCTACTGCTTTTCTCGTTGTGTTTTCAATACCTTCCTTTGTCATTAAACTTGATGAAGCAAATCCCCATGCCCCATCAATTATAATCCTTATCCCATAGCCCATTGTTTCTGTTTTATCAATAGATCCTATTTCACCATTTCTTGTATCTATATTATCATATTCAACATTAATTATCCTGATATCGCAATAGCTTGCTCCTAAAATTTTAGCTGTATTTAAAGCTAAATCGGTAAATTTTCTCATAAACTACTCCTTAGAAATCCGTTTTACTGGTAAATGTAAAATTATTTACCTTTAGCCCGGGAATTACAAAACCAGTGCCAAAGAATGAGGATTGAAGAATGGTTTCTTTACCAACCATTTCAACATTATTGAATATATTAGGAATACTTTCGGTAAACCTCATATTATTAACAGGTTCTTTCACCTCTCCATTCTCTATGAGAAAAACACCATCTCTCGTCATTCCAGTAATTATCATTTCTTTGGGATTTAAAATATTTGTATAATGAAAATGTGTTATAAGCAATCCTTTTTTTGTAGATTTTATCATTCCCTGTATTGTAGCATTTCCTGGTTTCAATACTAAATTCAATGGTATTGGTCCATATCCATTCGGTTGAGGTAATCCATGCCCTGTGGATTCTGTTCCTGCTATTTTAGCTGTTTTTAAGTCATATACAATACCTTTTAAAACACCGTTTTTTATCAGTGTAATTTTCTTGCGAGGCATTCCCTCAAAATCAAATGGCATTCCCTGAGATGTAGGATAATATGCATCGTCCGAAATCGTTATATTATCACTAAACACTTTCTCTCCAATTTTGCCCGAAAAGAAGCTTCTCTTCTCAATATGTGAAAGAGCTCCAAACCCAAGGAAACCTAAATATGCCATAAAATCGATAACTGCTGCTGGTTCCAATACAACGGTATATTTGTCGGGTTCAATGATAGACGGATTTTGTCCGTTAATTGATTTTTGTATGGCTATATTTGCAATATTAATTGTGTTTATATCTTTTACCTTTTTTGCTATTTTTTCAGCCCATCCGGCTCTCTTATTTTTAGTAGCAGTTACTGAAAATTCTGCGCCTGCTGTTTTATGATAAGCATACAATCCTTTGGAATTCATCAAGCATATATATACTGTGTTATTGGAAAAAATTCCTGCGGCATTAATCTCCTGCTTTTCACATTTATCCGTTACGATTTTGATTGCTTTTGCTCTGTCCATAGCTGAATAATTCGCTGTTTCTTTATCATACGTATCCTTAATTTCTTCATATTCCTGATATCCTGGCAGAGGAGCAATTAATTTATCCTCTTTTTGAAATAGTGCAATTTCAAAAGCATTGTTTACAAGTTGTTTCAGTGATAGATCATCAATCCTATTTGTTGTAGCTTTTCCTATCCTATTATTATGAATAACCCTTACAGTTATATTAATATCTTCCTGAGTAACATTCTGGGTTATCTCGTTTTCACTAAAACGAGATAAGGATGATAAATTTCCATATATTAAAATTTCTGTTTGTTGTGCCTTTGAATAACCTATTGTTTTTGTTCCGATATTTTTAATAAAATTTTTATTATACATACACAGCTCCTTTAAAAGTTCATATTGAATTATAATATATTATTATAGATTGTCAATATAGTGCGAGTTCGAACTGTTATCCTTTAATCCCACTCCTGGCATAGCTTGAGATAATTTGTTTTTGAGCAAGAAAAAACAATGCAATAAGTGGAACAACACTTATTGTAGATGCAGCGGATAATAATACATAGTTAGTACTCTGTTCCTGCATAAAGTAAGCAAGACCTACCTGAATAGGTCGTATCTTATCGCTATTTGTTACAACAAGAGGCCAAATAAAACTGTTCCAGGAACCAAGTAAACTGAATATTGAAATTGTTACAAGAATAGGTTTAGAAAGTGGAACAAGTATTTTCCATAAGAATTGCCAGTGGTTACATCCATCGAGAACTGCAGCTTCAAACAACTCATTTGGAATACTTTTAAAATGTTGCCTTAAAAGAAATATATTAAAAACACTTACTGTCCATGGAATAATAAGTGCCATATATGTATCTATCCAGCCTAATTTCATAAGAACAAGATATCCCGGAATAATGTATACGGGCATTGGTATCATCATAATGCCTAAAAGACTAACAAATAGTATGTCTTTCCCTTTGAATTTTAATTTTGCAAATGCATATGCCCCAAGTATACTTGAAAATAAAACACCAATTAGTGTTGTAAAAGCAATAAATAATGTATTTATAATGTACATAGAAAAATTAGCCTGCCTCCATGCTTTTGCAAAATTACTCCAGACGAATGATTTCGGCCAAATTGTAGGAGGGAATTTAATAGCTTCTTGAGGGGTTTTAAGTCCGGTTGTTACCATCCAATAAAAAGGTATTATCATAACAATAGCTCCAAGTATAAGGAGAAAATAAATTAAAAGTTTATTTGTTTTCTTAAAAGGATTTATATTAATCATAGTATACCTTTTTCTCAGTAATATTTTTTTGAATTATTGTAAAAGTCATTATAATTATGAATAAAATAAAAGCGAGGGCACTTGCATAACCATATCTTAGATATGTAAATGCATTTTCAAACAGATAATAAACTGCTACATTTGTAGTCCCAAGAGGTCCTCCAGGAGGGGGGCCTGTCATCATCCAGACAGATGCAAAAACCTGAAAGGATGTAATTGTAGTTATAAGCAAAACATAAAATGAAACAGGGGATAGGAGGGGGAATGTTACATTCCAGAATGTTTGCCATCTGTTTGCACCATCGATCTTGGAGGCATCATAATAATAATCGGGAATATTTTGAAGACCGGCAAGGAATATAACTACATTATAACCCAAACTCTTCCATACACTCATAAAAATAAGAGACATAAGAGCAAGGCTGGGACCCTTTATAGGAAATCGGTTGCCAAATATCATTTCGAAAACACCTCTTGATTCCTCAAGCCATACCTGCGTTGGGAGGTGTAAGAATGACAGAATATAATTTAAAAGACCCATTCGTGGATGATATATCCACTTGAAAACTATAGAAACAGCTATAATGGATGTTACTACCGGCAAGAAATAGACTGTTCTGAATATACCAAGAGCCTTAACTTTTTGGTTTAATAAAAGGGCAAGCCATAGAGAGAATATGAAGTTCATTGGAACGGAGAAAATTGTATAATAGAATGTGTTTCCAAGTGATCTCCAGAATACTGCATCATTAAAAATCTTTATATAATTGGAAAACCATACAAATTTTGATGGGCCTGTTATACCCCATTTGTGAAAACTAATAATAAATGCATAGATAATAGGAATGAACCTGAATATTATCAAAATTGTTAATAGCGGAAGCAATAATAGAAGTGCTAATAACCAATCCTTTTTATGCATGAAGTTATAGTATCATAGAGATAAATTAATGTCAATATTACCAAAAATAGGATGGAGGATAGGTATAGATAATAATTGCAAGTTACAACAGCCAATAGCATTACTGTTGAGGGAAAGCCAACGCCAATGGGAGCGAATTGAGCATTATTTAGAATTGGTGCAATAAAATTTGGTTAAAGATAGATTCCTGCAAAAGAGGCTGTGTCATAATTCTTAATTTCAACAAAGGGCATATTGCTTAACTTTA
>CBDVEF010000065.1:0-7768 GCA_965372935.1 uncultured bacterium
AAAAAAAGATCCGAATCTGTTTATTAGAAAAATATCCGGTCTTGATGCTCTCGATGATGCTGTCGGGCGTTCAACGGAGATGGGAAAACCTATAATGTATATTTTAGGCATTGGTTATATAACGGATCTTCCCACACTTGCAGGACTTAATATATTAGGAGATGTTGCAAAAAAGGCATTTGAATATGGTACAAGTATAAGGGTTCCATGTTATGATCCTGTTGTAATGACAACAGCCCAGGAGGTTGTCAAGCAATCGGCATATGCAGCAGGCAGGCCGGATGCCTTTAATAAAAGTGATATAATGTATATTACACAGGATCAGTTTGGTTATGCTGCCGGTTGCGATGGTATGATGATAAGAGAGAAGCCGGGTGTAATATTCCTTCAAGGTATTTTCTACGCAGAGGCACTTATTCTTGCAGAAACAGGTTATTCTGTTGGTGCTATACAGATAGCAGGGACAACGCAGACTGCTCAATTGCCATTTTTCGTAGCGGCATGTGATTATACATTAATCGGGGAGGAGATGTTAGCTGCATCTGCTTATCTTTCAAAAGATCCTAATATGGTCGGAACAATAAAAGGGGAGGATGCAGGAAAATTGCTAATCCTTCTGTTTATTTTAATTATGGTTTTAATGGGGAGTTTGGGATATATATTCCATATATCACCAGTAATAAAAATATTTGATGCAATTATGGCATTGTTTATACAAGGTTAAGGAGGCGGTATGCGCAGAGAAATTCCACTTGCTATTACATTTATAACATCAGTTGTAATAATTATCTCGTTTTTTATTCCCCATGCACCATTTGGGACTATGCAGGAAGTTTCGCTTAAATGGTATGCAATTATTGCAGGATTTGCGATGTTATTAGGTGTCGATAGCTTAATACATATGCATTATCAGAAGATAAAGAGAAAAAAATCAGGCTGGTTACATAGTCTTGTACTTATAATCGGATTTGCAATATTTGTAATTGCCGGAACTATTTCCGGTTTCAGATATGGGTCTGCAATGGATCTAAATTCAAGTTTTATGTACCTTTACAATTATGTCATAATACCTTTGCAGTCTACAATGTTTGCTTTACTTTCGTTCTTTATAGCATCTGCTGCTTACAGAGCTTTTAGAGCAAGGAATCTTGATGCCACACTTCTTTTGATAACAGCTGTTATCGTTATGATAGGCCGCGTACCTATTGGATATCAACTTTGGCATAATTCCCCTGCTGTTGCCGAATGGATAATGGCTGTTCCACAAATGGCAGCTAAAAGAGGCATTTTAATCGGAATCTCGCTTGGTTCTTTAGCGGTATCTCTTAGAATAATGCTTGGAATAGAGCGATCATACCTGTCTTAGGAGGAAATATGGATATTTTTGAACGAATAGAAAAAATAGATAGAAGAATTATATTTCTCCTTGTTGCAATAGCCGTACTTCTGCCTTTAATATTTAAGGTCCAGATGGAGATCCCTATTAGTGAGCCTGCAAAAAAAGCATTTATATCTGTGGATACATTATCTCCGGGGACATATATACTTATATCCGTAGATTATGACCCCGCAAGTATGCCTGAATTGCAACCAATGTATAAAACACTTCTTATGCAGTGTTTTGAAAAGGGATTAAAACCGGTAATGATTGTGCAATGGCCACTCGGTTTACCTCTTAGTATCAGTGCTATGAGTGAAATGGCTTCTATATATAATGAAATTGCGAGGAAAGAAGGTAAGGATACGGTTGTATATGGTGTTGATTATTGTAATATAGGATATAGACCCGGTGGAGTTGCACAGATTGTCGGGATAGGAAAAGAGATAAGGGATTATTTCGAATCGGATTATAGGGGAACGCCACTTGATTCACTCCCTATGATGAACAATATACATAATTATGACAACTTTGCTCTACTATTCGCTCTTGAAGCGGGAAGTATGGGAGAGATTTATGTTGCGTATGCAAATGCACGATTCGGGATTAAGATAATATTCGGAATGACTGCTGTTTCAGCTCCAGATGCATATCCATATCTTCAATCCGGTCAAATAATCGGTTTGCTGGGTGGGTTGCAGGGAGCAGCGGAATATGAAACATTAATGAAAAAACCGGGATTTGCAACAATGGGAATGACCGCTCAGTCATGGGTACATATTCTGATTATTTTATTTATATTACTTGGTAATATAGGTTACTTTATAAATAGAAAGAAAAGGAGGCATTGATTATGTATAATTTCTGGGCAATTTTTGGCACTTGGATGGCGGCATTTCTTACACTCGCTATATTCTCCTTTCTTTATAAAGATAATCCGTTTTATAAATTGGCGGAACATCTCTATGTAGGCACTTCTGCCGGATATATGTTAATATATACATACTTTCTTACAATTAAGCCGATGTTGATAGACCCCATTACAAAACAACAACAGTTTTTCCTTTTTATTCCTGCATTTTTCGGAATCATAATGCTTACAAGATGGTTTCCTAAAATAGCCTGGTTGTCAAGATGGTCGATTGCATTCACCATTGGCATTGGAACCGGCCTTGCTATTACAGGCTCAATTCAGGGATATTTAGTCCCTCAAATTAAGGGAACACTTATTGCTTTACATGGGTGGAATTGGACAACATTAAATAATATATTAATAATTATAGGTGTCATTACCACACTAACATATTTTTATTTTTCAAAAGAGCATAAGGGTATAATCGGCAAAACGGCAAATCTTGGGATCACATATATAATGATTGCTTTCGGTGCATCTTTTGGATATACGGTAATGGCTCGTATTTCTCTCCTAATAGGAAGAATGTATTTTCTATTCCATGACTGGATACCTTTAATTCATTGATAAGCAGGTTTTATTTATGGGATTTATTACACATATTGATGATACAAATTTAACGGAACTAATATTTTTTATTAATAATTTTAAAAAAACAGGTAAATTAGAGATCATAACATTTGGTATGAATGGAGTCGTTTATTTTGATAATGGTAAAATTTATCATGCAGTATTTAAACATAAAAGTGGACCTGAAGCTCTTTATCTTATTGCTCTCGAAGAGGACGGGGAATTTAAATTCAAAGCAGATGCGAGGATTGATGAGAAAACCTTTACGGAAGAGAGTGGAAATATCATATCGGAAATTGAAAGAAGGAAAAAAGAAATCCATAATTATGTTAAAAAACTACCACCCTTTGATACAATTTTAGCCAAAGCTACACAATTGCCTCAAAGTGGGAAGGTATCAATGCGTAAGACCGATTGGCGTATATTATTGCTTATAAATGGAAAGAGAAATTTGAAAGAGATTATTGAGCAATCAAGTGTCAATATAGTCGATGTCTATGGTAGTCTTGTATGGTTGCTTGAAAACGGTTTTGTGTATGATAAGGAAAAGGTTAAAAATAGTCTTAGGAAATTAATTAAAAATATAAATATTTTTCTTAAAGAGTTCGGAGCATTTGACATTGATATAAAACCTTGGTATGATGATATTAGAAGAATAGTAGAAGAAATGAATGGAGGTAAAAATATCGTCGAGGTCTTTGAATTTTTTCCCAATGAGGTTAAATTGAACTTAGACAAGATTTATTTAGTGGGAATTGATGATTTGAGGATATTAGATGAAATTATAGACAAAACACTTTATAAAAAAGCTTTAGCAGAATTGGGACCTATGCTAGCAAAGAAGAAATACAACGAAATAAAGGAATCATTTGAGTAGGTGTTAAATGGAAGAAGATCTATTAAAAAAATTAGAAAATATTAGTGAAGTATTGAGTGCTGTAGTTGTAAGAAGTGATGATGGTACTAGAATTTCCAGTATCAAATCAGAAGATTCGAATGAACTGGATGATGTTTCTGCTTTTATTGGTTCTTGTGGGGATGTTATAACTAAATTGCTGAAAATTGGTAGATTCGAATTCATAGAATTTTACAGTGAAGAAAAATCCTATCTTATATTACCCGAAGGAGAAAATTATATAGGAATAATTTCAGGAAAAAATGAAGATTTAAAAAGCTTATACAATATAATTAGGAAGACTTTACACAGAGAGAATATTGAAAAAAATGAAAATGTAAAAGAAACAGAAAACGAAGAAAAGAACGAAGAGGTTTCTGCAATAGATGTGTCTCCCAATATAAAGAAATTTATTGAAAATAAGATTTTACAGATCAATTATTTAATAGAGGAATTTTCTGAAGAAAACGCTAAAGAAGACTGGTTGCAAAATGTATCTTATTCACTTTCAAAACTCGATTCTGAAAGTAAAATGAAGGAGGCGATTAAAGAAGAAAATGACAAAATAGTTCTTTATCTTGAAAATATTAAGAAAAATATTACTGAAGTTGAAATATCTACAATTTCAAAGGGAATTATTGATGAGCTTTGTAAATTAGCAGTAAGAAGATATGGAACTGATCAAACTAAGTTAAAAATACAAAATGTTATAAAGCAAATTACAAAAAGTAAAGTGGGATAGGTGATTAATGCAAAATAATTTTGGAATTTTACTAGAAAAGTATAATCTAAAATCAATATTCCTAATGGAAAATAATAATTTGAATTTTGCAAATTCCGATAGAGTAGGATTTGATGATAAAAAAATAAAACAATCAATAGTTGTTTTAAATCAAACTCTTTCAGCGTTAAAAGGGGTAATGTTCAAGAAAATTGCAATTCACACGGGGGATTCCGTTTTAGTTTTTATTGAAAATAACAATAACATAGTAGGATATTTAGGGAAGAATGAGGTTGATAATAGATTACTTATATCTTCATTAAATGAAATTGGAACAGAAATTGTGGAGGAAAAAGAGGAAAAGGTTGCAGAAAAAGAGATTAAACAACCTGTTGAACAAGAGGCAGTAAAATTAAAAGAATATTCTTCAAATGTTTTATCTACTATTAACTCATTTGCAGAGGATTATCTAGAAGATTTCGCCTATGACATAATTGAAAATATCAAGACAGAGATGGCTATTTCCAATAAAGATGTATATGAAAGTGATATTATAATGAAATATATAAAAAGTATTGAGAAAGCAGCTTCCATGCTTATTGGCCCTACACGGGCAAATGAGATGAAGAAAAAAATGGTTGATGCACTTATGTAATATGGAGGTTATATGAGTTTTAATTATTTTCCTGTTATGGCATTTTCAAAGGAATTATCATTATGGAGCAGTCTTTCAAGTATTTTAACAATTCTGGGAACGATTGTGTTATGGATTACATTTATGATAATGGGATTTATTGCTAAAAAATATGAGCTTGTTTTGCATAAGCAAACTAATTGGCAATTTATGGTTATAGCTCCTTCTGGTATATTATTTTATTCTTTAATTTCTGCATATGCTTTTCTTATTAAGGGAAGTATAAAGATGAATACTGTTGAAACATGGATTGCATATTCGTTATTTGCATTATCTGCCATATTAACACTAATGGGAGTCTTTAAATTCCATAATGTTGTAAACCCAAAGAGAAGAGGAGAAAGATAATGAAAGTAATAATTCCGGCGGAAATTATTTTCGCAGTTGCAACATTGATATTTGCTGTTGCTATACTTTACGCTTCTTTGATAATTAGGAAATTATTAAAATTAATTAAGCCAGGTTCGAAAATATTTTTAATGATTTCGGTTAGTGGTTTTTTAATGTTGGGAGTTACAGTGTTGCATCTTATAAGAATTGGAATCATATTCCCTTCACTTGCTCATGCAAGATCATGGGATATTCTGCCTTTACTTATAGGTGCAATGAAAATTTCAACATTTGAAGGGATCGTTTTACTTTTATCAGGAGTATCTGCTTATATAGCGATCCAGATGTATCATGTGTGGAGCAGCAGATAGGACTTGACATTTTTTTATAAAATAATATAATTTTACTTAGTAATAATATGAGGATTGGTAAAGGTTTAATTATCAAATAACAAAGGAGGAACACAGTGATAGATTTTTTTAATCGTGGTGGATGGACAATGTGGTTTTTACTTACAGCGGCAATAATTGGAATTCTTTTTATAATTGAAAGAATGATAACTTTTATTTGGGCAAGAGTGAATACAAAAAAATTGGTAAATGATATCACAAAAGCATATAATGCTAATGGCGTTGAAGGTGCAGTAAGAATTTGTAAAAAGAATAACAGTCCTATAGCGAGAATACTTATAGAAGGTGTTCAAGCTTATGCTATTGTAGGGAAAGACAAGGATGCGATGGAAGAAGCAATGGAGGGGGCAGCTGTGAAAGAATTAGCATTTCTTGATAGAGGAATGTCTGCCCTGTCAGCAGTTGTAACACTTGCCCCGATGATGGGATTTTTAGGGACAGTTAGCGGGATGGTAAGTGCATTTGATGCTATAGCTTTAGCTGGTACAGTTGATGCAAAATTAGTAGCTAGTGGTATTTCCGAAGCTCTTATTACAACAATGACAGGATTATCTATAGCTATTCCCGTATCGGCTGCACATACCTGGTTCTCGGAAATGATAAATTCATATACAAGGAATATGGAGCAAGCTGCAAATGATATAGTAACTCATTTATTAGAACAAGGAAAGTAGGAATTAATTATGAGAAAGCAAAGGAGAAAAGAAACTTCTACAATTCCAACTGCTTCAACAGGTGATATAGCTTTCCTTTTGCTTGTTTTCTTTATGACAACTACAATATTTAATAACGAGCTTGGTTTGCAAATTGTTTTACCCGAGAAAGGAGAAACTGTAAAAGTAAAATCTTCAAATATAGCACATGTTTATATAAGTCGAGAAGGAATTATTAAGATTGAGGATATAGCAACTCCTTTGGATCAGGTAGAGGATAAAGCAATAGAGTTGCTGACTCAAAATGGTTCGATAAAGGCAGATACAAATCTGATATTTTCAATGAAAACAAGTAGATTTTGCAAATATGGCCTTATGATTAATGCATTTGATAAACTGAAAAAAGCTTTTGCACAATTAAATATATCTGAGAAAATCAGCTTAAAGTCATCACCTATTGAAGATGAATTCTAGAGGAGATTATTATGGAAATTAAAAGAATAGAAAAAGCATCTCTTGAAATTCCAACTGCTTCAACGGGTGATATTGCATTTTTACTTATTGTATTTTTTATGGTTACAACAGTTTTCAGGACAGAGACTGGGCTTAAGGTAAATTTACCATCTGCTGAAAGATCTAAGAAATTACCTAATAAAGGTATTGCTCACATATGGGTAGGTGAAGATGCTGTAATCTCAATTGATGATAATATTGTTCCGGTAAGTTATGTAGGTATATTGCAATCCAGAAAAGTTCTTGAAAATCCAGCATTAATTACATCGATACAAGCAGATAAAAATGCCAATTATGGTGTTGTTAATGATGTATTTGATAATTTAGCAGAAAATAAGGTTTTAAGAGTATCTTTAGCTACTTTGAAAAGTGATTAACAGGAGAGAGCATATGAATAAAATTAAATTAACCAATACAATTGAAGAGCATTACCCTGTTAATGTAAGAGTAAGCTTATTAATAACAATATTGTTATTTATTGCCCTTTTTCTCTTGTTTCCTAAATATACACCAAGACCTTATAAGCTTAGAAGAGTTATAGCTCCCACTAAGATGGAAAGTATAGAAGAGCAAAAAATATCAAAGATTGAGGAGCCACCAGCTGTTGTAACACCAAAAACAGCTATTGCAGCTAAGAGTGATGAAGAGGTAGAACAGCAAACGATTGGGAAAACAACATTTAATATAGATG
>CBDVEF010000066.1:0-7740 GCA_965372935.1 uncultured bacterium
CCCTGGGTCAGAAATATTTCATTATAAACAAGAAGAAAATTAAGAATATTTCAGATAAAGGTAATTATGAAAATATTTTCCAACGAAAAAGAGAAAAGATGATTACTGTACATCAAGCTTTAAAAAAATGCCATAAGTGTGATTTATATAAATCAAGAACACAACCTGTAACTGGTGCCGGCAATGTCGATGCCAATGCTTTATTTATTGGAGAAGCTCCAGGAGCGAATGAAGACATTCAGGGATTACCATTTGTTGGTAGAGCAGGTGAGCTTCTAACAAAGTATCTTAATGAAATCAATTTATCAAGAAAAGATATCTTTATTACGAATATTATTAAATGCAGACCTCCGGATAATAGAGATCCTAACGATGAAGAGATAGAATCCTGTTCCCCATATCTCGAAGAACAGATAAAAATTATTGATCCGAAAGTAATAGTAACATTAGGGAGACACTCACTCGCGACATTATTAAATAGAATTGTAAAAATTACAAAGGAAAGAGGGACAATAATAGATTATAATGGTAGATTACTACTCCCGATGTTACATCCTGCTGCAGTACTAAGAAATAGCGGACTTGATGCATATATGAGGGAGGATTTTATAAAACTAAGAGAGGTATTGGAAAATGAGCATTGAGATCCCCAGAGCGATAGAGGAAGAAAAAGCATTATTAGGTTCAATGATTGTTTATAATGATATAATTGATGATGTTGTAGTTGAAATTGGGAATGAAGATGTGTTTTCCATAGAACAGAACAGGCTGATTTATAAGGCGATTGTAGATTTAAATAATATTAAACAAGGTGCTATAGACCCTATTACACTAAGGGATTTTTTAAAAAAGAAAAAGTCTCTTACCAAAGTCGGAGGAATAAAGTATATAAATTCCTTATTAGAGGTAGAATCATTTAATGCACTTTCCTATACCAGCATTATTAAAGAAAAATACATATTAAGGAAATTACTTGAAATTTCGGATGGACTGAAATCCGAAGTTCTAAGTGGTACAAAGTCACCCGATGAGGTGTTAGATAATGCAGAAAGAACAATACTTAATATAAAAATTAAAAACACTGAATTCGAAATGGATGATATAAACGATATTGCAAAATCGATTGTTCTTCAGGTTGGTGAAATATATGAAACAAAAAAACCGATTATGAGTGGCATTACCACTGGATTCAAGGATCTTGATAACCTAATTAACGGATTCCATAAAGGTGAATTGATTATCATTGCAGGTAGACCATCTATGGGAAAAACAGCGTTTGCATTGAATGTACTGACCAATAATTTAATGGCAAATATACCTATGGCATTCTTTTCTCTTGAAATGCCAAATAGACAACTTGTATGGAGAATGCTTTGCAGTTTGGGGAATGTTGATGCAGCAAAGATTAGGAATGGCATGGTGACAAAAGTTGATTATCAGAATATTGTTACTGCGGCAGGAATGTTAAGTAATGCACCTATATATATTGATGACTCAAGTGTTTTAAATGAAATAGAACTTAAAGCAAAAGCAAGAAGATTAAAAACAAGGTATGATATACAAATACTTTTTGTTGATTATCTCCAGCTTATGGGAGCATCGAGAGGATATGATAACAAAGCTACAGAGGTTGGAGAAATATCAAAGTCCTTAAAATCACTTTCTAAAGAACTGGATATTCCTGTTGTCGCTTTATCTCAGCTTTCAAGAGCCACAATGCAAAGACAAACAAAAGAGCCTATACTATCCGATCTTAGAGAATCAGGTGCAATAGAACAGGATGCAGATGTCGTAATTTTTGTTCATAGACCATATTTTATCGATAAAACAAAGGTAGAGGAAAAAAACATTGCAAAGATAATTGTTGGAAAACAGAGGAATGGTCCGGTAGGAGAACTCAGATTGGTATTTGATAGTAAATGCACTCGATTTAGAAATTACACAGATGATGTTATTACTATTCCCGAATAGGTTTTTATATTTTGTAAATAATATTGGTGGAATATTTTATACATTATTTCACTCAATATTTAAAAAACATGGTATAGTTAAAAAAACAAATCTTATCATCAATGAGATAATCGAGATTGGAATAGGCTCTATAGGAGTAGTGTCAATAGCATCTATTCTTGGTGGTTTAATTGCTGTTTTTCTCATACAGGATCGATTGGGTTCATATATACCAGAATATTTCATAATAGAAGCAGTGGCAAAATCTGTTGTTATTGAACTCGGTGCATTAGGGGCATCAATTGCACTGGTAGGGCGTGCAGGAACTCGAATTACTGCCGAGATATCAACTATGAAGGTGAGTGAAGAAATAGATGCACTTAAAACAATGGCGATAGATCCATATGATTATATCGTATTTCCCAAAATGATTGCATCATTTATCTCATATCCTGTGTTAATAATATATAGTCAATTCCTTTTTATATTCGGAGCAATGATATATATTGTTTTTATACATGGTTTTGGTATGCAATCGTTTCTTTTCGGCATCAGGGAGAGTTTTAATATGATTGAATTTGCTCAAAGTATGGTTAAAGGTATCGTGTTTGGTGCAATTTCTACATCAATATCCTGCTATTTTGGGCTTTCAGCATCTAAAGGAGCAAAGGGGGTAGGGGAAGCAACAACAACAGCTGTTGTATATTCTGTAATTTCAATTTTCCTTGCGGATTTTATGATAATTAAAATATTTAGTATATGGTTATAATTAAAGATATTTGCAAAAGTTTTAATGGTAAAAGAGTATTAAACACTATCAATCTTGATTTCCGTGATGGAGAAATACTTACTATAGTTGGCAAAAGTGGTGTAGGTAAAAGCGTATTGCTTAAATTGGTGATTGGTCTGATTGATAGTGATAGTGGGAGTATAAATGTTGATAATATATTATTGGGTAGGAATACTGTTTATGATATAAGGAAAAAAATTGGTTTTGTTTTTCAAAGTTCAGCTTTGATTGAATCATTGCCAATAGAAGAGAATATAGGGCTGGCATTAAGATATATCCACAATCTGGACAATGATACAATTAGCAGAAGTGTTAGAGATGCAATTAAAATGGTAAAATTAGATGAAAAGGTTGCATCGATGTATCCGTCGAATTTGTCTGGTGGTATGTTAAAGAGAGCTGCAATTGCCAGGGCGATTATACTAAAACCCAAATATATATTTTATGACGAACCTACGACGGGGTTAGATCCAATAGTTGCCAGAGCAATTGAAGAGCTTATTTTATCCTTAAATAATAAATTAAACACAACAAGTATTATTGTAACGCATGATATTAATAGTGCTGTTGGTATATCGGATAGAATTGCTATGTTATCAAAAGGTGAAATTACATTTTCCGGTACGGTTGATGATTTTAATAAAACAGAAAACCAATATGTAAAAGAATTTAAGGATGCATATTTTTTAAAACAGGAGAGATAGATGAATAAATGAACTTTGCTAAAGTAGGCACATTTATATTCTTTACTATTATAATACTTGCTATAGGGCTGTTATGGATGAACGATATTAGTTTCAAAAGAAATTACTGTAAAATTATTTGCTATTTTGATAATGTTTACAGATTACGAAAAGGTGATCCAATATATATAAGAGGACTAAAAGAAGGAACAGTAGGAAGTGTTTCAATTGATGGGGATAGTGTTAAAGTAATAATGTTGGTATCGAGTAAGGTTAGATTAAAAAAGGATATGAAAATAACTCTCATCAATACAACTGTTATAGCTGAAAATAAATATATAGAAATATATCCGGGCAGATCTAATGAATTATATGATTTATCGAAACCTGCTCATGGCAATTATACTGGTTTAGATCAAATATTGACACTGTTTGAAAAATTCAAAAATATATTTAACGATATGGGCGATATTTCAATTAATAACGCTAATATATTGGGAAATCTAAATTCTATAATTGCCCAAACCGATTCTATTATGTCTGAAAATAGAAAGAATATAAAAATAACAACAAGAAATATAAAGGAAAGTACAAAATCAATCGACAGTTTGATGAGTAATCTAATTGTGATAACAGAGGAATTAAAAGACCTTTCAGGAAAGTTGAATAGTGAGAACAATACGATTGCTAAATTAAGTAATTCGGATTCCTTATACACGGAAACAATGGAAACTATTGAAAATATAAACGATCTTATAAATGACATTAAAAAAAATCCTTCGAAGTATATTGATATAAATCTAATAAGGATCGGAAATGGTAAAAAATAAAATTAAATATTTATGTAATGAATGTGGTTTCGAATCCACAAAGTGGCTTGGGAAGTGCCCATCATGTGGACAATGGAATACATTTGTAGAATACAAGGAGATTAAAGTATCAAAGCATAGGTATAATGGATTCGAATTTTCAAATTCTATCCCACCACAATCTATTACTAAAATTAAAAAGGATAAATTGAAAAGGAATTTAACAGGTATATACGAGTTCGATAGAGTTCTGGGTGGTGGGATTGTCCCTGGTTCTGTAGTATTAATTGGTGGAGAGCCGGGGATTGGGAAATCTACGCTTTTAATGCAAATGGCTTATTATATAGCTAAGAACGGTGTGAAAGTATTATACTCATCTTCTGAGGAATCAACACAACAGCTATCATTGAGAGCTAATAGATTAGATACTGTTAATGATGATCTTTTTGTATGTGCGGAATACTCAATTGACAAAATAATAGAGTATTGTGAAAATATTAAACCCAATCTTTTAATTGTTGATTCCATACAAACAATCTTTGATGCTGATAGTGAAGCACAACAGGGAAGTGTAATTAGTATTAAATTATGTGCATCGAAGTTAATAAAGTATGCCAAAATAAGTGGTATGCCAATTTTTATTATCGGACATGTCACAAAGGGTGGTATTGTTGCAGGGCCAAAAATACTTGAACATATGGTTGATTCTGTTATGTATCTTGAGGGAAGTAGTAATCATGATTTTAGAATATTAAGAAATGCTAAAAACAGATTTGGTTCAACAGATGAGATTGGTCTTTTTGAAATGAGTAGTAGTGGGCTTAAGGAGGTAAAAGATCCTGGTGAAATATTTTTAACGAAAGGTGAAACTGATATTTCAGGAAGTGTTTTAGGATTAACTATCGAAGGGAGCAGACCAATAGCAATAGAGATTCAAGCAATTGCATCTGAAACAAAATATGGTATACCACAACGTTCTATAAATGGTCCGGATTATAAAAGGGTTAATACCATAATAGCAGTACTTGAAAAACGATTGCATCTATTTCTTGGTAACCAGGATATATTTATAAACGCAGTCGGAGGTATAAGAATAAACGATCCGGGCATTGATTTGGCTATACTTATGGCTATATATTCAAGCTATAACAATAAAATAATACATAAAAACAATGTTTTTATAGGTGAAATTGGTTTAGGAGGAGAAATTAGAGCAGTGAGTGGTATAAAGAGGAGAATTGAAGAAGCGAGGAGATTTGGCATTAATAAAATATTTATTCCTTACTATATTAGAGAGGAGATAAAGAATTGTGATAAAATTATTAAGTGTAAGAGTGTAAATGATTTAGTGGAGTGTATAAAGTATGTTTAATATTTTCAAAAAGAATAGGAAACCGACATATATAATAGATAAAAAAGCTATTTATGACAATCGAGTATTAAAGCTTATCGCATACAATATGATACAGGGAGAAATAACAGTCCCCAGTTTTATATATGATAATTTAAAAAAGGATTCGAATAGTGTAAAAAATATTGAAACACTTCAAATTTTTAAAAATCTCATGAAGGATAATAAAATATCATTAACAAACGAAATAACGGATGATAATAGTGTTCAATATATAAAATATGCAAAAAAATATGATTGTACTGTCATTGTAGTGGGTACAATGGAGAATAGGAGTTTTAAGTACAATAAAGTTAAAAACATATCCATTTCTAAAATGTATGAACTAATTTCAAAAACATATTATCAGGATGAAATTATTGATATCTATATAGTAAAAAAGGGGAAAGAAAAGAACCAGGGTATTGGATACTTATGTGATGGGAGTATGATAATTGTTAGCGATGGATTATCTAATATTGGAATGAAAATCAGTGTTAAAATATGTGGTAGTATCAAAACAAGTTATGGAAGGATGTACTTTGCAGATAAAAGCTAATATTGATATAAGTGCCATTATATTAGCCAGTGGAATTGGGAAAAGAATGAAAACCAATGAAAGAAAGCAGTTCCTAAAAATAAATAATAAGGACTTATTACTTTATAGCTTAGAAGCTTTTCAAAACATTGGAGAGATAAAAGAGACAATTATCGTTTCAAAAAAAGATGATTTTAAAAGAATCGAAGAAATAACCGCAGGTGTAAAAAATATAAGGATTATTGAAGGTGGAAAGAGGAGACAAGATTCATCTCTGAATGGTGTTAAAGCTTCGAAATGCAGATATGTGGCTATTCATGATGCTGCAAGACCCAATATTAACGGTTCATTTATTAAATATTTGATAAGCAATATAGATAATTATGATTGTATTGTACCGGCAATTAAACCGGATGATACAGTTAGATATATAAAGAATGAAATAAGAACACTTGACAGAAGCAGTGTTAGATTAGTTCAAACACCTCAAATATTTAATAGGAAACTAATACTAAAAGCTCTTGATTTAAATAAGAATCAAGATATTACAGATGATATGGAAGCATTCTTAATGATTAGCAATAATTATAATATTATAAAGGGGAATGTAAGAAACAGGAAAATTACAACTATCGAGGATTTGGAAATTATGAGGTGTTATATGAATAATGACAATATAAGAATCGGATTCGGATTCGATTCACATAATCTTCAGGAGGGGAAAGGTATATATCTGGGGGGTGTTCTAATACCCTGTCCATTTGAAACAATTGCTCATTCTGATGGTGATACACTTTTACATTCATTAATCGATGCAATATTGGGAGCATGTGCAAGGGGAGATATAGGCGAAATGTTCCCCGATAACGAAGATTGGACTATGAATATGGAAAGTAGTGATATGATGAAAAAGGTTCTTAATAAAATAGATATCGACATAGTCAATATTGATACGGTAATCATTTTAAGTAGGCCAAAATTATCTGATTATAAATTGGAAATTAAAAGGAATTTAGCCAAATTACTTAAAATAGATGAAAAGAAAATTTCAATTAAGGCAAAAACCCCGGAAGGTAAATACGATGAAAATAAAATTGAGGTATACTCACAAGTTTTACTTAACCATTTTAAATAGTATATCATTGTTTTTAATAACAAATCAGATTTTGAATGGCACTTCTTTTAATAAAGAGAGTATAATTCATTTCTTTAATATTCATATTTCAAAAGAGTTAACAGTAGTAATTATATCAATGCTTCCCATTTTTGAATTGAGAGGAGGTATTCCCGTTGCAATTCAAATGATGAATATTCCTATTCCACAAGCAATAATACTATCAATTATCGGAAACATTATACCTGTAATATTCCTTCTCCTTTTCTGGGAGTGGCTAGCTAAACTTTTGTCAAAAAACAGTAAACTTAAAACATGTATTGAAAAACTCCATTCGTCATCATTAAAAAAAGGTAAAATAATTGAAGAGTATGAAGAGCTGGGATTAATGCTTTTTGTTGCTATACCTTTACCAATAACAGGTGGCTGGACAGGGAGTCTGGTAGCAGTATTATTGGGATTATCT
>CBDVEF010000067.1:0-7729 GCA_965372935.1 uncultured bacterium
GATGTCACCTCTGTTAATAGAATTGTGAAATACAGAGGAAAATTATATATCTTGTGCAGCGATCCTGCTATTGTTTTTATAACTGATATAAAAGGTAATGTTAACAAGAGTTATCAGTTTTGCGATGATGAAATTTCAGATATTGTTTTTTCAGGAGATACACTTTTTACTGCAATTAACACAAAATCAGGTGTCAACAAATTCAAATCTTTTGTCTATAAATCTGATATAAATTTCAACACAAATATTATATTGGCAGAGTTTAAAGATATAATTTACTCAATGGGGATACTTGACAACGCCCTCATTCTCTCTATTGGAGAGCTGGGACATATATATTCTCTAAAAATGAACAAATTATTCAAGGTATATGAAATGGACGATTTAATGATAACAATGTTTTCGTTACATAAAGATGAATTAATAGGTCTATCTTCACATAAAGGGGCATTATATAAAATAACAAAAAATATTAAAGGGGAAGGGATCTACATAACAGAACCGATATTCTTTAAGAACCCCATTAAATTCGCAAGAATTGAAACAAATAAAAGAGGGAATATAAGCACACTTTACAGGGTATCTAACAATAAAATCGCAGACACCATACCTACTAATTGGAAAAGATATACAAAATCATCTATGACGGGAGAAAATCCCTCTACCTATATTCAAATTAAATATGTGTTGGGATATAGAAGCAAGATATATGGATATAGTTTGTACTATAGAGAAAGGAATAATCCTCCGGTAATAGATTCATTTATCTTCTCCCCTCCAG
This sequence comes from uncultured bacterium, assembly GCA_965372935.1. Classification (GTDB taxonomy): domain Bacteria; phylum Hydrothermota; class 32-111; order QNBC01; family QNBC01; genus JAGLYS01. The sequence goes on from CBDVEF010000067.1 coordinate 782, forward strand.
GTGTAGTTTATCCTGATGGAAAAATTATGTCTTATTCTAGAAAAGTCCCTGAAGCAAAAAAGGCCAGATTGGAAAAATCCGGATTTAATCTTAATCCCAAAGCAAAAAATGCAGAGAATCACAAACGATCCATAACAGTATACGCAAAGGATAAAGATGCCGATCCTATTTATTATACAATCTTTTTGAAAAGCAAAAACTTAAAGAGAAAATTCCTCTTAATCGAGCATGACACACTATTCTCGTTTGTTATAGAAACAGATAAATACCCGGATGGGACATATACGCTCTGTATAAGAATAGAAGATAGTGAAGGAATTCCCGATTCACTTGAAACAGAACCCTTTATCATAGACAACAACCCACCGGATATTGATATAATATCAGCAAACAAAGGAGGGATCAAAGCAATTGTAACCGATACTATAGGTATTTATTCCATTCGATACACCATCAATGGGACAGAGTGGAACAGGGTAAATATACCACTTTATGATTTATATGGTAAAAATGTAAAAATAGAAGTGCTTCCTGGAAAGATTACTCCTTTCATTATAATTGATATTATGGATCTTTATGGAAATCACAGGTACTACAATACAAGGATTAGATAATGAATATAAGTTTCAAGAATCTTAATATCGCTGTTTTTTACGGTGGCTGGTCTAATGAACGTGAAGTTTCAATAAGATCCGGTTTAAAAGTGCTTAGTGCATTGAAAAGAAGAAAATATAATGTCATCGGTTATGATATAAAAAGAGAAACATTGTTAGATATCGTATATAGCAATCCCATTGATATTGTATTTTTAATGACTCATGGCAAATGGGGTGAAGATGGCTCTATACAAGGGTTGTTGGATTCTCTGGGCATTTTATATACAGGATCCGATGTAACCACATCAGCTTTATGTATGGATAAAATATTTACAAAGTTGATATTTAATGAATTAAATCTTCCAACCCCTGATTATACTATCATTTCCAGAAAAGGGAATAATATACAATTGGATAATTATCCTTACATAATTAAACCGAGAAGGGAGGGATCAAGTGTTGGGATAGAGATAATTCACAATGAAAATGAACTCAACGATTACTTAAAAAATAATGATTCATTTCAGACAAAATTTCTTTTAGAAAAATATATTAAAGGGATTGAATTGACTTGTGGCATTATTGGAACAGACGATAATGCGGAAACACTACCGTTACTTGAAATCCGACCAAAGAACGAATTTTACGATTATGAAGCCAAATATACAGAAGGAATGACTGATTTCATTATACCCGCTCAAATTCCTGCTGATATTGCGAAGAAAGTAACTCAATTATCGATTAGAGCCTATAGAGAAATAGAATGTAGGGATTTTGGAAGGGTTGATTGTATAATAGATCCCAATAACAATATTTATCTTCTTGAAATTAACACACTACCGGGTATGACAGATCTCTCCGATCTACCAATTGAAGCAAAGGCAAAAGGTATTTTTTATGATGAATTAGTCGAGATAATTCTGCTAAGTGCATTACAAAGGAGGAAACAATGAGAATAGAGGATGTTTTTATAGACACATTTAATGTTTTAAAGGATAATTTTATAGTTCTTTTTATTTCATTTATTATTATGTGTTTCCTTTCTATTATAAGTTTTGGAATTCTCTCTCCTGTTTTACTATCAGGATTTATTATGATGTACAAAAATGCATACGAAAACAAACCGATTACAATAGATATGTTATTTGTTTATATGAATAAATTTCTTCCTCTTTTAGGGCTTATGATTGTAATGCTTATATCAATAGGGATCGGAGTTATGCTTCTTATTATCCCTGGTTTAATTCTTGCTACAATGTGGTTGGTTGCAATTCCAGCCATGGTTAATGAAGAACTGTCTATATCGGAGGCAATCGGAGCAAGCAAAAAATACATTAATGAAATAGGCTTCCCCAGGGTGTTTGCAATCACAATTATTATGTTCATCCTGTCTATGACAATAGGTTTTACTTTTAAGACTGGAAATTTTATCATATCATCTCTATTTTCCTTTATAAACCTCTATGTCTATGGCATAATAGGTGTTTTGTACAGCAAGGCATTACAATATGAAACTTAATAGATTTATCGCTCTTGATATTGAAACAACAGGTTTAGAAAGAGATACCAATGATATCATAGAAGTCGGTCTGGCTTTATTTGAAAATGAACTTTTAAAGGATACCTATTCAAGTTTCATAAAACCCAATACGAATATTCCCAAAAGAATTGAAGAATTAACAGGGATTTCCAATGAAGCCGTAGAACATGCACCTAAAATAAATGAGGTTGTAAATGATATTAAAGAATTTATTGGAAATAATATTATAGTGGCACATAATGCAAATTTTGATATCTATTTCCTAAAAAAACATATCCATGATCTTAACAATGAAGTAGCAGACACACTTCTTCTATCTCGAATACTCTTACCTCAAGAACACAGATTTTCACTTTCAATGTTAATAGAATTGTTTGGTTTAGAAAATCAAAATGCTCATAGAGCATTATATGATGCTATCGCATGTGGAGAGTTGTTTCTTAAGCTTATTCCTTTTGGAGGCGGGATAAAGGAAAGTGAATGGGAAATATTGAAAGATGCTGAAAAATATAACCCATGCGGAATAAATATACTATATAATTTTGAGAGACACAAATCAAAAGACATTCCACTATTGCTTAAAAGCTACTATCTTCCAGGAAAGAGTGTTACTGTTAGAAAAAAGGATTCAATAGAAAATATTTTTTCTAATGATGGTTATATAGGAAAAAAATTAAATAATTATGAAAACAGAAATCAACAGATGATGCTTGCCAAAGATATAACAGATACTTTAAATAGAAAAGAGTTCCTTATTACAGAATCCGGAACAGGAACAGGAAAAACATTTGCATATCTTTTTCCTTCTGTTCGATACTCCCTTGAAAACAATAAAAGAATAATAATTTCAACACAAACAAAATCGCTTCAAAATCAACTGTTTGAAAAAGATCTCCCATTTGTATTTAACTACTTTAACAACATTCCCTCAGCTCAGATATTAAAAGGGAGAGGTAACTATATCTGTTTATATAAATGGCAGGAATTGCTGGATTACATCCCTGTTCTTTCAAAGGTTGATGTTGAATTAATACAAAAATTGACTATATGGGTTTCCAGAACAAAGAGTGGGGATATAGATGAAATTGGCAATATTAATATGCAGCGAGAAAATTATCTGTGGAGCAAGATAAAATGCGATGATTTCTTTTGCCTAAAATCAAAATGCCCCTTTTACAAAGATTGCTTCTTCTTAAATGCTAGACGAAATGCAAGAAAAGCTAATATTGTAATAATAAATCATTCATTGCTTTTCTCAGATGCAAAGAATATTAACATTATTCTCGGGCAATATAAAGATTTAATCATCGATGAAGCACATAATATTGAAAAAAGTGCCACAGCCAATATTGGAGTAACATTATCACTAAAAGAGCTTGAATTTATACTTGGCTCATTATCCAGTAAGAAAAGTATTTTTATAAAATATTTAAAAAAACACATAGATTCTGCAATGTTAAATAAAATTAATCATATTTCTTCAGATATACTTTCACATATTAATTATGTGTTTTATTTGGCAAAAGATAAATATATCGAAAACCTGAAAAACAGACCTCTTAGATATAATAACATTATTGATCTTTTAAAAACAATGGATGAATCCTTCAATAATAGTATGCCACTATTTACAAAGTTGATAAACCTATTGCATAAATTAGAAAAGCTTTTAAGTGGGAATAATGATTTGGAAGTTAGATTGAATCTTGAATCAAAAAGGATGGAAATAGAAGAACTACAATTAAAAATCAACACACTATTTATTCCTTATGATGACAACACCTGTTATTATATAGAATATAACGAAAGAACTAAATTTATAAAGTTATCGGGTGTTCCTATCCAAATTGGACGAATACTTGATGACATATTATATAGCAAAATTGACAGTTTAATAACAACAACTGGAACCTGCTCAATCAACAATGAATTTTCTTATTTCCTTGAACGAACAGGACTTGATTTACATAAAGAGAAATCGATTACAAAATTGTATACATCACCCTTTGATTATGATTCGCAACTAAAAACAGTCATATGTGAGTTTATACCTGCCCCTACAGATCCTAATTATTACAATGATATAATAATGGCAATTAATGCAATCATACGATCAATCCCCAAGAAAACAATGATACTTACTACCAGTTATAACATGCTGAATGAATTATATGATAATTTACTTACACTTACCGAAAGTCTTGGAATTCAATTATTTGCACAGGGAAAAGGGGGAAATAGAAGCAGTATTTTAAGAAAATTCAAATCCTCTCATCAAGCATTATTATTGGGAACAGACAGTTTCTGGGAAGGGATCGATCTTCCGGGAAAAATGCTTGAGACACTAATAATCCCCAAATTGCCTTTTCCTGTTCCTGATAATCCAATTGTTGAATCCAGATCCAATAAATTAAATGAAATGGGTAAAAAAGCATTTGATGATTATTTTGTGCCGGAAATGATATTAAAAATGAAACAGGGTTCCGGAAGATTGATAAGAACAACCTATGATTGTGGCATCTTATTCATATTGGACAGTAGAATATATAGCAGGAATTATGGAAAAAGAGTTTTAAATGAAATCCCCGGGAAATTATACAGAATGTCCAGCTACTATATGTTTTCACAATTTTTAAAAGGGAAAAACAATGAAATTGGTTAGTAAAAATATATGGCAGATCCAAAGGGAGGGGAAAATGAGGGTTCCTGCATTTATCGTTGCATCTGATAAGATTGCTCATAGTATAGAGTTAGGTGCAATTGAACAGCTGAAAAATGTGGCGACATTGCCTGGTATTGTTAAAGGAGCTTTTGCTATGCCTGATATTCATCAAGGCTACGGTTTTCCTATTGGTGGCGTAGCTGCATTTGACAGGGATAATGGTATAGTTTCTCCCGGTGGTGTTGGTTATGATATTAATTGTGGCGTAAGAATACTCACTTCAAACATAACATATAATGAAATTAAACCTTTCTTAAATAGAATATTATCTCATATTTATTCAAATGTACCTTGTGGCATCGGGTCGAAAGGCAAAATAAATGTTAGCAGAAATGACATAAGAGAAATATTGGAAAATGGTGTAAATTGGGCAATAAAGAGCGGTTTTGGGAAAAAAGAAGATATTGAATCAATTGAAGATAGGGGAAAAATCAATGGAGCTAATCCAGATTTAATATCAGAGAGAGCCATTGAGAGAGGGTTGCCACAGGTTGGTTCTTTAGGGGCAGGCAATCATTTCATTGAAATTCAGGTTGTAAAAGAAATATTTAACAGAAATATTGCCGATTGCTTCGGGATTAAAAAGGATAATATAACGATTATGATACATACAGGGTCTCGTGGATTGGGATATCAAGTATGTGATGATGCCATTAGACAGTTAAGGCAATCTAATTTGAAATATAAGATAGATTTACCAGACAAAGAACTTATCTCTGCTCCTATCAATTCTAAGGAGGGGAAAAGATATCTGTCTCAAATGGCTGCAGCTGCAAATTATGCTTTTGTCAATAGGCAGTTAATAACTCACTGGATTAGAGAAGTTTTTCATTCTGCATTTAATGAAGAGGGGATTCCCTCTGATTTAAAATTGGTATATGATATATGTCACAATATAGCAAAGTTTGAAAACTATTATATTGACACAAAGCTAAAAACTGTTCTTGTTCATAGAAAAGGGGCAACAAGAGCATTAGGGCCATTTAGTAAATTGTTACCGGATATTTATAAAGAAACAGGTCAACCTATAATAATTCCCGGAGATATGGGACGATCTTCATACATTCTTGTTGGGACAAAAAATGCCGAGAATATAACATTTTCTTCTACATGCCATGGTTCCGGACGTGTGTTATCCAGACATAAAGCAATTAAAGCTACAAAGAATATCAATCTTCAGAAAACTTTGGAGGAATCCGGCATCAGGGTTATAGCAAAATCATGGAAGACACTTCATGAAGAGGCGAGTATTGCATATAAAGATATTTCCGATGTTATTGATTCAGTTGATGGAGCTGGCATATGTCAGAAAGTCGCGAAATTAATCCCGATAGGCGTAATAAAAGGCTAATAAGTACAATAAAAAGGAGCCCCCGCTCTCCAGGTGTTTATATTATGAAATCAGGAAAGGGGGACATTCTTTATATCGGAAAAGCACGAAATTTAAGAGAAAGATTGCAATCATATCTTGAAATATCAAGGAAAGAAAATCGCATTAAAAACCTTATAGCCAAAACCCTCTCTATTGAATGGATAATAACAGCAAACGAACCGGATGCTTTTATTCTTGAAAATACATTGATTAAATTACATAAACCTTTTTATAATATTCAATTAAAAGATGATAAAACATATCCTTATATAAAAATTACCACAAAAAATATATTTCCGAGAATATTTTTAACGCGACAGTTTATTGAAGATGGTTCCAGTTATTTTGGACCGTTTACAAATGTTAGAGCAGCTAGGAATTTAGTAAATATAATTAAGCATATTTTTAAACTTCGATCTTGTGGAGAAAAAATCCCAGTAAAAGCTTGTTTGAATTTTCATATAAATCTTTGTTCTGCTCCCTGTATAGATAAAATCGATTCTAAGACATATAGAGAATCTGTCGATAATGCAATCAATTTTATTCGGGGAAATATTAATTTGCTATTGATTAGACTTTCGGAAGAAATGCAAGTATATGCTTCCTCTATGTTATTTGAAAAAGCTGCTGTGATAAGAGATGTAATTAATAACCTGAATAAAATAAAGAATAAGCAACACATTATAATGAGAAAAAGCACAAATGCAGATTTTATTAC
>CBDVEF010000068.1:0-7729 GCA_965372935.1 uncultured bacterium
ATAACCATGAAGAGAACCATGTATCGAGAACATCAGAATCCTGTCTTATATTTGAACTTCCACATTTTGGGCATTTTTCAGGATCTTCCATTTCAACAATTGTTTCACCGCAATCCTTACAATAAAATACAGGGATCTGATGCCCCCACCATAATTGTCTCGATATACACCAATCATGAATATTATCCATCCAATGTAAGTATACCTTTGTCCAATGTTTCGGTGTAAATCTTACACTTCCATTTTTTACCACATTAATAGCAGGTTCAGCTAATGTTTTCATCTTAACAAACCATTGGTTGGAAATATACGGTTCGATAACTGTATTACATCTGTAACAATGTCCTATACTATGAACATAGTTCTCAATCTTCATTAAATAATCATTTTCTCTAAGCAACTCTATAGTTCTATCTCTTGCCTTTTCCCTTGATTCACCTTCCAACTTCCCTGCTTTATCAGTCATAAATCCTTTTAAATCTATTGCAATAACTGTTTCCAAATTATGCTTTCTACCTATTTGAAAATCATTCGGATCATGAGCAGGTGTAATTTTCAATGCCCCAGTACCAAACTCTATGTCAACATATTCATCTCCTATAACAGGGATTTCTCTCCCTGTCAGAGGAAGTATCACATTTTTCCCTATAAAACAAGAATACCTTTTATCATTAGGATTGACAGCAACTGCTGTGTCTCCATATATCGTTTCCGGTCTTGTAGTTGCAACTGTCAGATACTCCTTACTATTTTTTAAAGGATATTTTATATAATAGAGGTAACCCTTATCTTCTATATAGTCAACCTCTTCATCTGAAATCGCTGTATGGCATCTCGGACACCAGTTTATAATATAGTTATCCCTGTAAATCAAACCCTCTTTATAAAGTGTAACAAATGCTTTTTTAACAGCTCTGGAAAGGTTTTCATCCATTGTAAAATGCTCTCTTCGCCAATCACAGGAACAACCAATTCTTTTCAATTGGTCAATAATTTCATTGCTATGTTTATATTTCCAATCCCATACAAATTTGAGAAATTTCTCTCTTCCAATATCCTCTCTTTTTTTGCCCTGTTTCTCCAACTCTTCTTCAACCTTTACCTGTGTCGCAATCCCTGCATGATCCACCCCGGGCAACCATTCCGTATTAAAGCCTTCGAGTTTTTTCCATCTTATCAAAATATCTTGTACTGTATTGTTTAGAGCATGTCCTATGTGAAGTACATCCGTTACATTTGGTGGTGGTATAACTATGGTAAAAGGTTTTTTATCTTTATCTGGTTCCGAATGGAACAAATTATTATCCATCCAAAATTTGTATATTTGAGTCTCGTATTTAGAAGGATTATAAGCCTTTTCCATTTCCGATGTACACATAAACAATCTCCTTAAATTATAAAATAATTAATGAACTTATAACATATTGGCAAAAAAGCGTCAATTAGTTTTATTATCTGCATATAGCATAAACATATGTGCCATATCCCCAGCATTGCATTATCCCCCTTTACAAATTCCTTAAAAGTGTTAAATATATATAATTAATTTTAAATTGGAGGTGTTAATGAAAGCTAAATATAGCAACACGTCGAAAATCCCTATGGATGGCAATACGGCGTGTACACATTCAGCTTATTTAACAAGTGAAAATATCGCTATTTATCCTATCACTCCCTCTTCACCAATGGGGGAAATTGCGGATGCAAAGGCAGCAGAAGGTGAAAAAAATTTTCTTGGACATATTCCCTTAGTCATTGAGATGCAAGCGGAAGGTGGTGCTGCTGGTGCTGTTCACGGAGCTTTGAGTGTTGGCTCTCTTACCACAACATTTACTGCATCACAAGGTTTACTCCTTATGATCCCGAATATGTATAAGATTGCTGGTGAACTTACACCAACTGTTTTTAATGTAGCTGCAAGATCACTATCAACACAGGCTCTATCGATATTCGGAGATCATCAAGATGTTATGGCAACAAGAGATACAGGTTTTGCTATGCTTGCTAGCAACAATCCTCAGGAAGCAATGGATTTTGCTGCAATAGCAATGAGAGCAACATTAAAAAGCAGAATCCCGTTTTTACATTTCTTTGACGGCTTTAGAACAAGCCATGAGATTCAAAAGGTAAGTATTTTACCTGTTGAGTTTTTTAAAGATTATATACCTATTAAAACAATTTATGATAAAAGAGAAAAAGGTATGAATCCTCTTAAACCTACGATAAGAGGGACTGCTCAAAATCCCGATTATTATTTCCAGGGAAGAGAAGCTGTAAATAAATATTACGAAAAGGGCTATGATATTGTTTTAGACTCTATGAAATCATTTGAGTCATTAACGGGTAGAAAGTACAGACCTTTTGAATATGTAGGAGCAAAAGATGCAAAGTATGTTATTGTCATAATGGGTTCCGGAGCAGATACGGCAGTAGAAACAGTCAAATGGCTAAATAATAAGAAAAAGAAAGTCGGTGTTTTAAAGGTTCGTTTGTTCAGACCATTTGATTCTAAAGAAATTATAAAAGCAATACCAAAAACAGTTAAAAGAATAGCTGTCCTTGATAGAACAAAGAGTATAGGGACAGATGGCGAACCTTTATATCTTGATGTTAAGAATGCTTTTGCAAATGCAGCTCTTGGGTTCGATGGTTTTCCACCAAGGAAAAATATAATCGTAATAGGTGGAAGATATGGATTAAGTTCAAAGGAATTTACACCTACACTTGTTAGTGTTGTTTTTGAGCACTTAATAAATCTTAATAAAATAAAAAAGTCTCTCTGGACAAATTTCACATTAGGAATCAATGACGATGTCACTTACAGATCACTAAAGATAAATAAGGATATAAGCATAAAGGGTAAAGAAACATACGAAGCAAAATTTTACGGACTGGGGAGTGATGGGACCGTTGGAGCAAATAAAAACAGTATAAAGATGATTGGAGACAATACGAATAAGAATGTTCAGGGCTACTTTGTTTATGATTCTAAAAGAGCAGGAGCGGTAACAATAAGTCATCTTAGATTTAGTTCAAAATCGGTAAATAGTCCTTATCTTATTCAACACCCGAATTTTGTAGCTATCCATAATCCTATATTTCTTACAAGATTTAATGTTATAGAAGGCATAAAAGAGAACGGAACACTACTCTTAAATACAAATGTCTCCAAAGATACCATATGGGAAAATATACCTGAAAATATTCAAAATATTATTGTTAAAAAACATATAACGGTATATGCAATAAACGCATTTAAGATTGCATCTGAAGAAGGGCTCGGTGGCAGGATAAACACTACGATGCAAGCTGCTTTTTTCAAAATAAGCAAGATATTGGATGAAAAAGTTTGGTTAAAGGATCTTGAAAATAGAATAAAAAACACATATGGCAAAAAAGGGAAGAGTATTGTAGATTCCAATATAAGAGCATTGCATAGAGGATTCAAAGACATTTTTAAAGTCACAACAGGAAATATCGGTTCAAATGTCAAACCGGAAATTTATGATTTCAAATTCCCCAATAAGAAAATAAAAACATATTATAATGAAATAATGAAACCTATTATTGCAGGCAAAGGTGATTCGATTCCTGTAAGTAAGGTATCTGAAGATGGTGTATTCCCTTCGGATACATGTCAATATGAAAAAAGAAATATTGCAACACTCTTACCAGAATGGAATCCTTTACTATGTATTCAATGTAACCAATGCGTAGCTGCCTGTCCTCATTCCACAATAGTAAGTAAGCTAATAAGTAATAGTAACATAAAGAAATATGTAAAGGGGCAGGAAACTGGTAAATTTACCACGAAGAAAGCAATTGGCGTTAATGACGATCTACAGTTCAGAATTCAAATTTTACCCGATGATTGTACAGGATGCGGTGTATGTGTTGAAGTATGCCCCGGGATTGAAAGAGATCCTAAAACGAAAAAGCCTACAGGAAAAAAAGCTTTAACATTAATTCAAAAAGAATCTGTCTATGATGAATACAGAAAAACCGAGAAGATATGGAATGAAATCCCAGAAACAGACAGAAAATTCATTAATAAATTCACAACAAAAAATATTGGTTTTATTCCCTCACTTTTTGCGTTTAGTGGAGCATGTGCAGGATGCGGAGAAACACCTAACATTAGGCTTTTGACACAACTGACAGGAGAAAGAACTATTATTGCAAATGCAACAGGGTGTTCAAGTATTTATGGTGCCACTGTTCCAGGATATCCTTATAGAATTAGTAGTAGGGGGATGGGACCAGCCTGGTCAAATTCTCTTTTTGAAGATAATGCGGAATTTGGTCTCGGGATGAGTATTGCCGATGAGAAATTGAGAGAAGTAGGAAGATACGCATTTCTAAATTTAAAAAAGAGCTGGACAAAGCGAAATGCTCACAAAGATATAATTTCCCTGATGAATAAAATAATGATAGCATGGGATAATAGAAGTATAGATAAATTTTATAATATTGACGGATTCTTAAAAGAACTTGAAAATAAAATCGGGACATTTGCCAAAAAAGATATTATTAAAGGCGAGAAGAGAGATTTTGAAGATTTGAAATCTACTCTGCCTTATATCGTTTTGAAAACCATATGGATTGTTGGCGGAGACGGTTGGGCTTATGACATCGGGTATGGTGGGCTAGACCATGTTCTTGCATCCAATAGAGATGTAAATGTACTTGTTCTTGATACCGAGGTATATTCAAATACAGGAGGACAATGTTCAAAAGCCACACCTCTCGGAGCTATAGCGAAATTTGCAGCCGCTGGAAAAAGACTTGTGAAGAAGGATCTTGCAATGATGATGATGTCTTACGGATATGTTTATGTAGCTAGAATAGCAATAAATGCCAATCATACGCAAGCTATTAAAGCAATGAAAGAAGCTGTTGAATATAAAGGTCCTTCAATTATCATTGCTTACTCTGCATGTGCTCTTCATGGTTACAATCTTATGAAGAATCCGGATCAACAAAAATTAGCAGTCAATAGTGGAATATGGCCAATATACAGATATGATCCAAGACGTGCAAAAGAAGGTAAAAACCCATTGCAACTTGATGTTAAAAATATAACGATACCGACTAAAGAATATCTTTTAAATGAAAACAGATTCAAAAGACTCGTTGCAGAACGCCCAAAGGATGCGAAGGTAATACTTCAAGAAGTTGAAAGGCTTACAAAGGAACGATTTGAACACTTGAAAAAACTTGCTTCATTATAAACTATAGGGAAAGGGCGTTAATCGTACTTTCCCTATTCCCTTGACAGAAAAAATGTTTATTTATATAATAGCAAGGATTAAAAATAGAGCAATAAAGGAGTATATATGACTGTCAAGTATCTGGATCTAAAAAAACAGTATGAATCGATTAAACCCGAGATTGATATAGCGATTAGGCAGGTTATCGATGATACGGCATTTTCATATGGAAAGTATGCAAAGGAGTTTGAAAAAAACTTCGCTGTATATCTAAACACTTCTCATCTTTTAGGGACAAGCTCGGGAACATCAGCACTTCACCTTGCGTTATTGAGTATGGGAGTTAACAGGGATGATGAAGTAATCACAGTTCCCAATACATTTATAGCAACAGTCGAAGCGATAAGTCATGCAGGTGCCAAACCTGTTTTTGTAGATGTAGATCCCAAAACATATTTGATGGATCCAATTAAACTTGAAGATGCTATTACACCTAAAACCAGAGTGATAATACCTGTACATTTATATGGTCAACCTGCGGATATGGATGAAATAATTAAAATTGCAAAAAAACACAATATTTATATATTAGAGGATGCATGCCAGGCTCATGGAGCTGAGTATAAGGGAAATAAAACAGGAAGCATTGGTGATGCTGGTGTGTTTAGTTTTTATCCGGGGAAAAATTTGGGGGCATATGGAGAGGGTGGAGCTTGTGCAACAAATAACAGTAAAATAGCAAAGGATATTGGACTATATAGAGCACATGGTGAGATCCAGAGATATTATCACAATGTAATCGGATATAATTATCGTCTTGATGGCTTGCAGGGTGCAATATTAAATGTTAAACTAAACTATATAGATTCATGGAATGAAAAGAGAAGAAAAATTGCAAAATTGTACAATGAAATGTTAAAAGGAGTAGGAGATATTGTAACACCATATGAAGCTGCCAACAGAAAAGGGGTATATCACATATACGGTATCAGAACAGGTCATAGAGATGCTTTAAGAGAATATTTAACAAAAAATGATGTTCAGTCGGCTATCCATTATCCTGTTCCAATCCATTTGCAAAAAGCATATAGCTATCTTGAATATAAAAGGAATGATTTTCCTGTTGCTGAAAACCAGATGGAAACAGAATTGTCATTGCCGATTTATGCTGAAATGAGTAATAAAGATATTGAGATTGTTGTGGACAAAATAAAGGAGTTCTTTAATAGAGGTGTAAAATAATGAAAACAGTTGCAGTAGTAGGGTATGGATATTGGGGACCAAACATATTAAGGGTTTTGACACAAAATAATATAGCTGATGTAAAATATCTCTGTGATTTGAATAAAAGCAGATTAGAGATTGTTTCTCAAAAATTACCCAATCTTACAACAACAAGGGAATACAATGATGTACTCAAGGATCCTTCTGTTGATGCGATTTTTATTATAACACCTATTAATACACATTATAAGTTAGCAGAAGAAGCGTTATTACATAATAAGGATGTATTTATTGAAAAGCCAATGACAGATTCCGTTGAAACTACTGAAAAATTGATTTCATTAGCAAATAAGAAGAAAAGAATATTAATGGTGGGACATACATTTGAATTCAGCCCACCTGTAATAGAAACAGATAGAATAATTAAAAGCGGAGAACTGGGAAATATATATTTTATTACCTCTTCCAGAGTCAATCTTGGCATTCACAGAAAAGATATTAGTGTAATATGGGACCTTGCTCCACACGATTTTTCAATGATATTCTCATGGCTTGGAGAACAACCGAATGAAATTCTTACTCTCGGTAGAGATTCGATAATTAAAGGTAATCTGGATGTTGCATTTATGAATTTAAAATTCCCATCAGGCGTAATAGCAAATGTTGAAGTCAGCTGGATTTCACCCGTTAAGATGAGAAGAACTGTAATAGTGGGCAGCAAAAAAATGCTTGTATATGATGATACGGAAAATGTTGAAAAGGTTAAAATATTTGATAAAGGCGTTGATATAGAGAATCCTGAAAATTTTGGAGAATATCAGCTTACATACAGAAGTGGTTCTATAGCATCACCAAAATTGAATAATACCGAACCTTTGAAAAATGAACTAACGCATTTTATAGAGTGTATCACAGAAAGAAAAACACCAAAAACGGATGGTTATTCCGCTTTAAGAGTCATCAAAGCAATAGAGGCAGCAGAAAAATCTTCAAAAATTTGCAGTTATGTAAAACTGTAATATGATTAATAAAATATCTTTTTCCAAAAGATTTATTCTTTTTTTCTTAGATTGGATAATATTGAATATTTCCTTTCTATTACCAAATATATTTAAAAATAATTTAAGTTTCCCTTTTATCTATTATTTATTTTCCTTTTTTATTCTAAAGATTATTGCATTTTCAATATTTTTTTATGAATCTTTCTACTCAAGGTTGGAAGATAGCCCCAATTCCGAGATTGTCTACACTGTTTTGAAATCAACATTTATTATAACACTACTCATTGATTTTAT
>CBDVEF010000069.1:0-7634 GCA_965372935.1 uncultured bacterium
ATGGGGCTTCTTTCTTTCAAACTTTTCCTTTGCCATACTGTATTACCTCCAGTAAATAAAAAAAACTTTCTGGAGCCCATGACCGGAATTGAACCGGTGAACCTCATCCTTACCAAGGATGCGCTCTACCAACTGAGCTACATGGGCATGTCTAAACATACACCCAAAAATAATTATGGAGCGGGAGACGGGGCTCGAACCCGCCACCCTCAGCTTGGAAGGCTGACGCTCTACCAAATGAGCTACTCCCGCATGGTGGTGGGGGAAGGAGTCGAACCTTCGAAGGCGTTGCCGACAGATTTACAGTCTGTTCCCTTTGACCACTCGGGAACCCCACCACTATTATGGAGCTGGCGAAGGGAGTTGAACCCCCGACCTGCTGATTACAAATCAGCTGCTCTACCACTGAGCTACGCCAGCCCAAAATTTTTCAGATTTTTATATTAACAAAAATCATTTTAATTGTCAATATAATATATTGTTAATGAACAAATAAATAACCCTATTGAATACCACATTTTATAAAATCTTGCAAGTGGAAAATATAAAAAATGTAGATAGGCATAGACATACTTACCAGTTTTATTAAGCCCATCAATGTCATGCTGAGCCCTGTGCTAAACTTGATTCAGTATTGATTCAGCATCAACTCTCAGATCCTGAAATAAATTCAGGATGACACATTAGAAAATAGAGAATTCACGAAATCGTAGGGGCAGATCTATGTGTCTGTCCTAATTTCGTGAAGTTAAATAATTATTCATTTAATCTCCTCCTTGTTATTGCGAGAAGTGAAACGACGAAGCAATCTAACTTCACTTTGTGAGATTGCTTCACTTCATTCGCAATGATATAGTCATCACCTGTTGTAAAAAGATAAAATGGTGGGCTTTATTCACAAAAGAGAATTTGTCTGCCTTACAATATTAGACTGGTAAATATGTCTATGCCAAGTGCCATTAATAGAATAATATGTAGATAGTTGTGCATACAAGTTACAATTGCTAACAGGAAAACCGATACCGGAGAGCAATGGTTCTTCTCCTCATCTTCCCCTGACATCTCATCAATTCTGACAATATGCAATAAGTATAGTTCCCGGACCTATATGTGCACCTACAACGGGAGTTATATCCGTTATATATAAAATTTCACTACCAATTTCTTTAATCCCATTGGTCAATCTTCTTAATTCTTCTCTGGAAATATCAGCATGACTAATAGCAATTTTTACCTTACCCTTTTTAGATACTTTCTTTATTTCATTTAATAATGTTTGAATTCTGTCTTTTGCAAAGAATTTCAAACCTGACATTACAGCATCCCCGTTTTTAATAGTTATTACAGGTCTTGTTCCGACCTTTTGCAATGCTAATGCAATTGAAGCCTTTGGCTCTCTGAGTCTCCCCCCGTGTTTTAACCAGATCAAATCCTCCGCAAATGCCAACACCTTTATTTTATTAATAAAATTGGTAAGGTAATCAACAATCTCTTGTATCCCTTTTCCCTCATCTATCATTTCCTGAGCTTTTAATACAACAATACCTTCACCTACTGTTGCAAGTCCCGAATCAAATATCACAATTCTGTTTTTCACATCAATTCCCATATCCTCTCTTGCCTTTTTTGCAGATGATATACAACTGCTAAATGTTTCAGACATAACTATAACAAGAATCTCTTCAAAATTCTTGAATGCTTTTTTATATGCTTTTACGAATCTTGGAGATGGTGGTTGAGATGTTTGTGGTAATTTTTTATCCCGTCTCATCTTACTATAAAGAGATCTAACATCTGTTATATCTTCATCATCATCAGGAAACCAAACAGGATATTTCACTACTTCAATATTGTGCTCTTTAACAAATTGTTCGGGAAGGTCTGCCCCATCCCCTGTTACTATGCCTATCTTCCTTTTCATATTATCACCTCATTTAATTATCTTCTGTTAAATCTTCGATTCTAAGTTCTTTAATATTTCCTATTGTTTTAACAATTTCAAAAATTTCATCTGGCGAATTCGAATGTATGTGTACAAGAGCTTTCTTCCCCGAAGGAGAAACATTTATATCGAGACTATCTCCCAAATGTGAGAACTTCTCCATTATTACTTTTCTGTCCTTACAAATAAGATTATCAAGTACAAAAACAAACCCTCCCGTAACATTTATTCTGTTCATAATTGATTCTTTAAATGCTTTTAAGAACAGTAAAAAGCCAAGAGCACCGGCATCGATAACATTGTCCTTTTTTAAGCCATCTATCACTTCTTTGGAATATTTTTCTTTTAATAAATTATCCAACTGTTCGGTAGTGTTTTCTACAGCAATATTAGCATCATCAATGATTTTATCCATCAAAGAAATAATATTTATTTCTCTTTCACATATAGAATTGGCAGTTTTATTTACAATGGATATAGGATCTAAAATAGTTCCCCTTCTCGGATTGCTAAATGCTTTTAATGCTTGAGCATTCCCTTTATTCATAGCCAAAGATAATGTTTCTGTGTTAAGGATCATATCATCTTTTAGTGAATCCAAAAAACCTGTAAACCAACTTGTAAAAATCACTCCTGCATTCCCTCTTCCGGATTCCAGCAGTGTGTCTTCAATTAACTCTTCAACAAAATCCTTTTTTGAATGTTTCATTGTCTTTTTTATCCCTTTAAGAATTCCTCTAACAGTTGCATAAAGATTGTTCCCCGTATCCATATCTCGAACAGGAAACCAATTCATTTCATTTATATAACTTTTTCTGTTTATGATATAACTGTAATATTTTATAAAAACATCTTCAATAAATGATTTGGAAATTTCTATTTCTGTAATTACAATTGAACTGCTATTCACATTAATACCCTCCTAAATACTTATTTCTTATATTATCATTAATTTATATAATGTCAATCCATACCCCAATTTGATACATTATCATACTGGAAAGCACTGATGTTAACCTAACAAACCATTGTTATCTATTGTAAGTTGTCCTTTCGAACCTTAGCCTTCATTTCATCATTTTCTTCCAATATTTTCTTTTCCATCCATCGAGTTCTTTGTATTTATCAAAACTGTATCTATTTTTCAACAATTCATTATGTATTTCCTCGTCAGAAGGGTTATCAGCAGTGCTAAGTTCAAAGTCTTTCAATATGCCTTTTAAGTTTAGCCAATACCAAATCATTATTTAAGCCTTCGTTGTATTTAAAGTAAACAAGGTATATACCCAAAGAACTGCAAATATCTCTTTTCTTTTTATCTCGTATCTTTAGTTTCTGTAGTGCTTCTATGCCACCCCAGTGCTCCACTGGCTCAAAGTGCTGTATGCCTTGATACTCAATACCTACTTTTAGTTCTTGAATGAATATATCGAGTTCTAATCCTTGAAGGAAATTAGGTCGATAGTGTCTTAGTACAGTCTTGTCTGGGAAAAGAGACTGAATAATGTAATAGAGAATTGTTTCGCTAGTCCAAGATTCTCCGATTTTTTTATACCCAAATTTTTGTCTTACCTTGTTCTCAATAATATTCCAAATCTGCCTGTTTTGTTTCTCTAATTCTTTCATTAACCTATCTGCCTCAGCAAGGTTGGTTTTTGCTAATTCCTGATAATGTTTGGGAGTTTCGATAGGGTCGAGTTTAATGAGCTCTAATATTTCCTGTGGACATATCTCAGGAATTATACGGTTTGATATCGGCTTAACGCCAAACTCATATGCCTGCTTATTTATGTACCACCCATAGTTCTGCTTAAATGCTCCGCCGTACATTTCGTGACAATAACGGTATTTTGGAACAGCACCATTACACTCGTGACAAAGATTGCTTTCAAATACAAGGTAATTTATCACCTTATAACTATTTTGTATTCCATGCTTCATCAAAGTATTAATGAGGGCTCTGGGAAAATACATAGAGTCCAAAACGAACATTCTGGTGTGGTTTGAATTTAATGGAATTAGCTTCGAGAGACGGAATCTAAGATAGTTTTTAATTGCCTCTTTTGAGCATGAACACAAGATAATAGGGGAATCTTCTTTTTTTCGAAAACCAAAAAAAGCTCCGTAGAATCCAGGATAGAGCACTACTGGAAGTGGAAGATTCTCCTTGGTAATAATATTTTCTTTGTATGCAATCTCTTTACGGCTTACTTTGTTCGTCATAATTCACTACAGAATTTTCGTGTGTCAAAATGAGTATTGCAGTTAACTTGTTTATATACGAATGGTTCGGATATTTTCCTTATAAATACTAAGATTTTTGTCCATACCTTTATTTTGTCAATTTGCCATTTATTTTTTTTCATTATATTAATAATATAAAGGACTAAAAACAAAGTCAAGGAAAAAATCATTTTGTGATTTTAAAATTCTAAAATGTCATATATAAGGAATTGAAAATAATGTTATGCTGAACTTGTTTCAATATTCCCGTAGTATTTTTCCGTAGGGACGCAATAGGTAGAAAGAGTATATCCATAACACTAACGAATGAAACACTTTGGTCAGTAAAAAGTATGCCATTACCCTTTGAAATAACACAATGATATAATAGGTATATACCCATACCACACACCCTCCACAAACAAATTAAGTTGACAACTTATCCAAATACCAGTTAACTCTCAACAGCAACTTAAATTGAAATCGTATCTTAAGAGATTGTATCCCGATTGAATGTTGAAATGTCTCTCCCATGCTCCACATCTTATCCGCAAGTTTTTATAGCAAATTCTGTCTACTTAAATAAGTGAAATATTAATAACCTAATAAGGAGGTTGAAATGAAAAAACTAACACTCATCGTACTATCTTTACTTCTAATGGCATCAGTATCACTATCAGCCAATGAAAAAGGGATTATGTTTAATGAAAATTTTGAACGAATGGGTAAAAATCATCATAATACCCGTATGATGAAATGTCTTGATGAATCACTTTTAGAAAAAATCGGTGTTTCCAATGATCTGATTTTAAAGCTTAAAAATGAAGAGATGACAATCGAAAAAGATATGATTAAACTAAAAGCCAATTTGAAGATCAAAAATATCGATATTACAAAAGAGATGTTAAAGGATAAACCTAACGAGAATACTCTTAAATCAATATCTGAGGAGATAGGCAAAATAAAAGGGGATATCAAGTATAAATCAATCGAAAGAAAGCTTTTAATCAAGAGTAATTTAACAAAGAAACAGATATCGAAACTAAGAGATTTAAAAAGAGAAAATTTACAAAAGAACCACAGAACAGGGAAAAAAATAATAAGAAAAACAAAAAGATTTTAAGACAATTTCTCGTATCTCCTTAACAACTGACAACTATTACCGGGTAATCTATATTGATTACTCGGTAATAATGTATTTATATCATTGCTTGTTAACAAAAATGTAATTATAATTTATACTGTTAAATAGAAGGAAAATGGATGATTAATATAAATGACCATATTGATAAACCCGGATTTTTACAGTATTATATTGAAATATAGATTATGAATAATATAGATAAGGATTTTGAATTAGTAAAAAATTTAAAGGAAGGAAATGAAAAGGCTTTTGAAGAGATTGTAAATATATATAAACACCTGATTTTAAATATTATCTATAGATATACATCTAATTATGATGATGCGGAAGATATTACACAAGAGGTTTTTGTAAAGGTTTGGAAAAATATCAAGAGCTTCAAAGGAAAATCCAAGTTCTCTACATGGTTATATAGGATTACGGTAAATCATTGTCTAAATTATATAAATAAACATAAGAAGGATCCTATATCTTTTGAACGAGTAGTCGGGAAAGGAAGAGTTTCCAACACGCCAAATAGTGAGATTATATATGAAAAGAAAAATAAAGCTGAGATTATTAGAGAGGCATTGAGTAATTTACCTGACAGGCAGAAAATTGCATTGATATTATCGAAGTTTGAATATAAATCTTATAATGAAATATCACATATTATGGGTGTTTCCATTTCATCCGTTGAATCTTTAATTTTTAGGGCAAAGGTTAACTTAAAAAAGGAACTATTACCTTTAAAAGAAAAAGGTGAAATATGACCGCATGTTTTTATGAAATATTTTGTCTATATAATATAATAAGGATATTATTATGAAACATATTAGTGAAAAAAAGTTATCTGGTTTTACTGATGGTGAACTTCCCAAGAAGGAAATGGTCGAGATAAAGGATCATTTAAAATTATGTTCGGATTGTAGAAAAAAAGCAGAACAATTATTTGATGTTCTGGATTTGCTCGATTTAATTGAAGAGAAAGAGGTCTCTCCTTACTTTTTCAGCAAGATAAAATATAAAATTACTCTGGAAAACCCGGAAAATACTACCTATTCTTTCTTTAACAGATGGGCAATTTTCAGAAATCCCAAGAGTGTTTTAATTCCTTCAGGAGTAGCAATTATTATTCTTTTCACAATATTTATAGGAAATAATTTGGGAAAAATTTTCTATACAAAGGAAATAAAACAGAATCAGATGATAAGTGAAGAATTTAATAGCTTACTTAACCTATCATCTTTCGATATTAATCATGAGGGTTCATTAATGAATAGATATAGTATTTTGATTGGAGGTGATAATGAGTAGAAAATCCCTTATTATTCTTTTGTCTGTTTCATTGTTTATTAATGTCCTTGGAATTTCTACATTCGGCTTTTACTTTCTAAAACATCATAATTATCGCAGGATAATCAAACATAAACAGGGATTTAAAAAGAATACATTTAAAAGTAGTATGCTTGCACATAAATTATATTTGAATGAATCGCAATTGAAAACAATAGATGCAATAAATGACAGTTCAAGAGAAAATATTCGTTCTATGATTATTGAATTAAAAGACAATAAATCCGAATTACTATTATTATTAAAAGGAAATAATCCCGATAGAGATAAGATAAATAACTTGATCAGGAAAACCGCATATATACAAACTGTGATAGATTCTCAAATCTATGAAAATATGTATAAAATAAAACAGGTGCTAACGCCCAAACAAAAGAAGAAATTTTTCAAATTGATTGAAAGAGAAAAATCATTTAGAAAGAACCCTTTTTGAAATCCTTTATAAAGAAATTTCATCTTTATAATTATTTTTTATTTTTAATCATTTAATATTTCTAAATCTTTATAATTATTTAAAATGATCTCATATCCGTACTTCTTAAAATATTTAACCTTTCCTCTGCATCTCACCCTTTTTCCTTTAATGCTAAATATTGAACCTCTATTGCTTTTATATTCTGAAGCAACTCGCTTAAACATTACAATAGTGAAACTTTTCCCCCTTGCTCCGAAATTCAGGTAATAAGTTCCACTTCTTTTTGAATATCCAACCGATTTTACGATACCTTCACCTGTAATATAACTACCAACATACCTTTTAACTTCACTTAATTTATTAATATCAATAATGCCCTCAATTACTATTACCTTTATAATTTCCCCTTTCTCCCATATTCTTTTAAACTCATTTTGAAAGTTATTCACAGTTCCCTGCGCATTATTAATGATCATTATATTTTCATTATTCTTTCTATTGGCAGAATATGTCCAATTATATGAACCTGTAACAAGCACTTTCCCATCTACGATCATAAATTTATTGTGCATTAT
>CBDVEF010000070.1:0-7573 GCA_965372935.1 uncultured bacterium
TAATTCACTCTATTGTCTTGAATATTTGAGAAAAATGCTCTATAATTTAATTATGAATAAATTAAAATTTACAAAGCTAATTGCCACATGTGGTCCATCCATAGGGGCCAAAGAAATATTATCCTCAATGATTGATGAAGGGGTGGATGTTTTTAGAATTAACTTTTCTCATGGGGATATTAAACAGTGGTCTAATTTTATCGGTATAATTAAACAATTAAGAGATGAAAAAAATAAGGATATTGCCATTATTGGAGACTTGCAAGGACCAAGAATAAGAGTATCACATTATATTGAAAAATTATTTTTAAATAAAGAGGAAACATACTTCCTGAATAACCAAAACGCACACCCCTCTGATAAATCTATCTTATTGGATAATCCACATTTCATTGATAATATCTTAGTAGGAGACAGGGTTGTGTTTTCGGATGGTAAAATTGAAGGAACTATCATTGGAATCACTAATGATTATGCAGAAATGAAAGTTATAAGTGGTGGTATTTTAGAACCGGGCAAAGGGGTAAATATAGTTGGTAAAAACATCAATTTGCCATCAATTACAGGTAAGGATCGTAAAGATATTAATTTTGCAATAAAACATGGATTGGATTTTATCGCATTATCATTTGTAAAATCTGCCAAGGATGTAAGACATCTTAAGGATATAATTCATTCAAGTTCTTCAGAAATTGAAGTTATTTCAAAAATTGAAACCGCTCCAGCTATAGATAATCTTGATGAGATAATTGACGAATCATTTGGTATAATGTTAGCAAGAGGAGATCTTGGTATTGCATTTCCTGTTTCTGACATCCCTCTTCTACAAAGGAAAGTAATTGAAAAGTGTATAAAAAAGGGTAAGCCTTCAATTGTTGCAACTCAATTAATGGAATCAATGACAAATAATCCAATTCCTACAAGAGCAGAGGTTACAGATGTTTCGAATGCTATAATCGAAGGGGCAGATGCACTCCTATTAACAGAAGAAACTGCAATAGGAAAATATCCAATTAAAACAATTTCCTTTACCCAAGAAGTAGCTATTAAAAGTGAAAACTACATAAAAGAAAATGCAATACATTACTTAACTGATGATGATGGGACAATATCTTTTTCCATTGCCAATTCTGCAAAGAGTATATCGGATAATCCTAAGATTAAAGAAATCGTTGCTTTTACTGAATCGGGAACTACTGCAATATATGTAGCAAGGAATAGGCCTAATGTGCCAATTATAGCTTTAACAGACAGTAGTATTGTAGCAAGAAAATTGTCAATAGTCAGGGGGGTATATACGGAGGTAATTAATTACTTTACGAGCTTTGATGGAGCAATAAATACTGTTGGGACAATTTTAAAAAAACTAAATTATGCAACGTCAGGAGATATAATTTGTATTACAGCAGGGATACCTTTCGGTGAAAAAGGGAATACAAACCTTTTGAAAATACACAAAATATTATGAAATTCGGATTTAAACAGAACGCTATAAGTGGTTTTGTAGCCATTTTACCATTGGCTGTAACTATTTTAATATTGTATTTTATATATACAAAATTTACAATTGTATTTACCAATATATTATATCAGTTTCCACTATTTAAGTTATTCCCACCTGTCTTAATCACAGTGTTGGGACTAATAGTTTTGTTTTTAATTCTTTATCTAATAGGATTTTTCACAAATACATTTCTCGGCAGATGGATAACAAATATTTTTGATAGAATATTTATGAAAACTCCTCTTATTAATTCAATCTACTATTCCGCTCGCTCATTAAGTGATACACTATTTAGGAAAAAGACATCATTTAAAGAAGCTGTACTTGTTCAGTTTCCAAGAAATGGTGGGTATACAATCGGTTTTGTTACAACTGTGGTAGATTGGTTATATATTGGAGAAGAAAAAAGATTAAGCATTTTTATCCCTACAACACCTAATCCTACAAGTGGTTTTTTTCTCATAGTAAAGGAAAGTGAAGTTATGTATCTCGACATTTCCGCTGAATGGGCATTAAAGATAATTGTATCGGGAGGTATTATTCATCCTGATATTGTAAAAATAAGGAAAGCTGAAAATAATGATAAATCCGTTTAGTAAATTATTTAAAAAGAATAAACATATTATTAAAACTGAGAAGGATATAAAAGATATTCTTACTATAAGTGAAAAAGCTGGAATTATTACTGCGGATGAAACTGAACTGATAAAAAGTGTATTTGATGTGGGGGATACCCCGGTATTTGAAGTTATGACCCCCCGTGTTGATATAATAGCTGTTAAATATAACATTAGGATTGAGACTCTTATAGATATAATTATAAAAAATACCCATTCTAAACTTCCAATATACATTAAGAATATTGATGATTTACTTGGTGTTATTTATGCAACCGATATTTTGAAAATATGGGGAACAGAAAAGCATATTTATGCATGTGATATTGTTCGTCAACCATATTATATTCCACGGTATAAAACAGTTTTATCTACATTAAGAGAATTTCAGGCAAATAAGATATCAATCGCATTTGTTATTGATGAATACGGGGGGATAAGTGGATTGGTTACATTAGAGGATCTAATCGAAGAGATAGTTGGCGAATTGAAAGACGAATTTGATAGGGAAGAGCTATTATATAAAAAACTTAAAGATGGGACATATATTGTTGATGGTAAAATTGAACTTGAAGATTTTAATAAAATCTTCAAAACGGAATATATTGAAGAGGATTATCATACTCTTGGTGGGCTTATCTATCACAAACTTGAAAGAATCCCTCAGAACGGTGAAGTTGTAAATATAGCTCCTCTTAAATTTAAGATAGTTAAAATGCAAGATCAACGAATAAAGTATATTCAAATATTTAATTATGAAGAGTGATACACCTTTCGTTCATTTGCATATTCATACGGAATATAGCCTGTTAGACGGTGCCATAAGAATAAATGATTTAATAGATAAAGCCATTAAATATAATATGCCTGCATTGGCTATTACTGATCATGGCAATATGTTCGGAGCTATTGAATTTTATGAGAAAGCCACAGCACATGGTATCAAACCTATTATTGGCATAGAAGCATATATTGCACATAAGTCACGACATGAAAAGTGCAAATGGGATAGGTTAAATGACGGAGCATTTCATATTGTTTTACTTGCAAAAAACCAGGATGGTTATCATAATCTTATGAAACTTACATCTATTTCATATATTGAAGGATTTTATTATCACCCAAGAATAGATAAAGAAATATTAAAAGAGCATTCGAATGGACTTATTGGGTTAAGTGCATGTATAAAAGGGGAAATTGCCTATCACATCTTAAGTGGCAATATTGATCAAGCAGAGAAAAGCGCTCTTGAATATAAAAATATTTTTAAAGAAGGCGATTATTATCTTGAATTAATGGATGTTGGGTTGAAGGAAAATAAAATTGTAAACAATGGACTTCTTAAGATATCCAGAAAATATGATATTCCCGTTGTTGCTACAAATGATGTTCATTATCTTGATATTGATGATTTTGAAGCTCATGATTCTCTTATATGCATACAAACTAAAAGAAAATTGGATGATCCTAACAGATGGCGATTTGAAAGTCATGATCTTTATTTCAAGTCACAAGAAGAAATGATCAACCTATTTAAGGATATTCCAGAAGCTATAAGAAACACTTACAGAATAGCCGAAAAATGTAATCTTATATTGTCACTTGATCCAAAAATAGTACACTTACCACACTTTAATATACCTGATGAATATGATTCAACAGACGAATATCTTCGACATTTAACATATCAGGGATTATTAAATAGATATAGTAAAATCTCACCTGAAATATCAAAAAGAACGGATTATGAGCTCTCTATAATTGAAAAGATGGGCTTTGCAGGATATTTTCTCATAATAAGAGACATCATTTCTATAGCAAAAGATCACAATATTAGTGTTGGACCAGGACGAGGCTCTGCCGTAGGAAGTATTGTACTTTATTCCCTCGGCATTACAAATGTAAATCCACTTGAATATAATCTTCTTTTTGAGCGGTTTTTAAATCCTGAACGAGTTACAATGCCTGATGTAGATATAGATTTTGAAGATATCAGAAGAGATGATATGATCCGCTATCTAAGAGAAAAGTATGGAAAAAGTAATATAGCCCAGATAATTACATTCGGAAAAATGAAAACAAAAATGGTTATCAAGGATGTAGGAAGAGTACTGGATATCCCTTATAATGAAGTTAATGAGATCACAAAAATTTATGACAAATATGGAGATAATGTTAATGTTAAAGATGCATTTGAACATATAAAACAGCTTGTAGACTTAAAAAAACAAAATAAGAAAATTGAAAAACTTGCTGAATTGTCATCCAAATTAGAAAACCTTACAAGACAAGCAGGGACTCATGCCTCCGGAGTCGTTATCGCTCCGGAAAAAATTAATGAATTTACACCACTATACTGGGAACAAGGGAAAAAATCTATTGTTCCAACAACTCAATATTCGATGAAAAATATAGAAAAAATCGGTCTTTTGAAAGTTGACTTATTAGGACTCCGAAATCTTACAGTAATCAATGATGGATTGCAATTAATAAAAAAAAACAAAAACATAGAAATAGACACAGATAATCTTCCTTTAAATGATGATAAAACATATAGAATGATTCAGAAAGGTGAAACATACGGTGTCTTTCAACTTGAGAATGATGGGATGAGACAATTCTTACGAACGGTAAAACCGACAAATATTAAAGAATTAATTTTTATGATATCATATTATCGACCTGGCCCATTACAGACCATTGATCGTGATGAGCTTATAAGAAGAAAAACCGGAAAACAAAAAATAGAATATCCGCATCCAAAACTTAAAGATCTTCTAAAAGAGACATATGGATATATGATATATCAGGAACAGATAATGATGACTGCTAATATATTAGCTGGATTTACTCTAGGAGAAGCAGATATTTTAAGAAGAGCAATGGGGAAGAAAAATTTTGAAGTAATGCAAAAAATGAGAATCAATTTTATAGAAGGGGCAAAAAAGAATGGTATTGGTGAAAAAAAGTCAAATGAAATATTCAATATGATGGAACCATTCGCTCAATATGGATTTAACAAATCTCATGCAGCTGGTTATGCGGCACTATCATATAGGACAGCATACTTAAAAGCTCATTTCCCTATAGAATTTATGACTGCTATTTTATCATCTTATGTTGGCAATATGGATCAAATTGTAAAAACAATAAAAGAGGTAAGAAGATTGAAAATCCATATAAGCAAAGTTGATATAAACTCAAGTGACATTAATTTTACAACTAATGGTGATATAATCTTTTATCCTTTTAGTGCCTTAAAAAATGTTGGTATTAAAGCCGGTGAAGCAATTATTATTGAGCGAAACAATGGGAATTTTGAAAGCTTTATTGATTTTTGTAAACGAATAAATCTCGGTAAAGTAAACAAAAAAGTTGTCGAATCTCTTATAAAAGCAGGAGCATTTGACTTAATTAATTCCAACAGAGCTGAACTTCTCGGGAATCTTCCAATGTTTTTTGAATATGCATCAAAACGAAGAAAAAAGGCAGAACAGGGTAATCTTTCACTATTTGAAACAGGAGATATAGATTACCTTGAACCGGAATTTATGAACATTGATATGTGGGATGAATCCCAAACACTCCTGTATGAAAAAGAGGTTTATGGATTTTTCTTTTCTGGACACCCCCTTGAAAAATGCGAATTTATTCTAAATATTATAACAACTCATAAAGCAGAAAATATTCACAAACTTCATAGTCGCAAATGGGTGGTTGTCGGGGGGGTAATAAATGCTTTTAAGAATCGAAAAACACAGAAAAAGACAAACATGGCAACATTTAAAATTCAAGATTTAACAGGAGAAATAGACGGAGTGATTTTCCCTCAAAAATTGGATAAATATAAACATATTTTAAAGGATGATGCCTATTTGATTATCGCTGGCTATTATGATAATTCAAAAAATAATGGTCAAATTGAAGCAATTGCAATTTATGAGTTACAAAAGGATTTTCAAACGCTTATAAGTTCTATAACTTATAACATAAATTTAAAGAATTTGGATACAATAGATAGAACAAAAGAGATATTTAATAAATTTTCAGGTGATATAAAATTATATATAAATTATTGCAACAATGGGAATATATATATCCTTAAAAGTAATAATGGGGTAGGGGTAACAGAAAAATTCATAGAATCACTTAATGAAAATCAGTTATTAAATTATGTAATTTTTAATAAAAAAAGATTAATGCCAGAACAAAATGGCAATAATAGAAAAAGTTATTTTAATTAATTATTTTCCAATACAAAACGAAGAGAATATACTGTTAAGAATATCATCACTTGTAATCTCACCCGTAATATTAGATAATTTCTCAATAGCATTTTTAATTTCAAACGATGCAAGTTCAAGCCCTTCTTTATTATAAATAATTGAATGAGATTTCGATAATGATTTTAAGGCATCCTTTATTCTTATTATAACCCTGTCAGGCACATTTACAATAATATTATTATATTTAATATAATTTAAAATCAGATTGTTTATCTTTTTTGTAATTATATGGTCTCTTGTGTCTATTTTTGCATCAATTCTTTTCAATTTGTTTACATTAATTTTTATCTCAATGTCATTTTTTGTAAGAATACAAAATAAATTACTTTTCCTTTCAAGCAAGGATAATAATAATTTATCATCACTATCAAGTTTGCTACTCCCATCAAAAAGAGCTAATACAATATCTGAATTCTTTATCTCATTTTTAGTTCTTTCAATTCCGACACTTTCGACAATATCATCAGTGATTCTAATACCTGCAGTATCTTTGAGTAAAATAGGTATTCCTTCAATATTTATCCACCCTTCAATAACATCTCTTGTCGTTCCCGGCACATCTGTTACAATAGCCTTTTCTTCAAGCATCAATGTATTAAACAGGCTTGATTTACCGGTATTTGGTTTCCCGACTATTATGACATTAATACCCCTTTTCATTAATCTGGTATGTTCCTCTTCCTTAATTATATTCTGCAACCTCTCTTTTATATTGCTTATTCTGTTCAATACATTTATAGAATTAAAATATATGTCTTCCTCTTCCGGAAAATCAATATTCGCATCAATAATTGTTAAAACATATAGTATTTGCTCCTTTATTTCCCCTATTTTAATTGAGTATTTCCCTTGCAGAATACTTACAGCATTGCGAGCTGATTCCCTTGTTTTTGCATTTACAATATCCATAACAGATTCAGCCTGTAATAGATCTATTTTTCCATTAATAAATGCTCTTTGTGTAAATTCTCCTCGTTTAGCAAGTCGGGCTCCATTTTCCATAATTAGATTAAGTACTATCTCTGGAATTGCATATCCGCCATGAGTAAATATCTCCGCTTCATCAAATCCTGT
The DNA here is from genome assembly GCA_965372935.1 of uncultured bacterium. Classification (GTDB taxonomy): domain Bacteria; phylum Hydrothermota; class 32-111; order QNBC01; family QNBC01; genus JAGLYS01. The sequence continues at coordinate 7,482 of CBDVEF010000070.1, forward strand.
ATATGTATTTGGAGCTTTCCTGAAAAAAAAGATAACCTCATCAATAACATTATTATTATCATCAATAACAAAATTGTGATAAATCCTGTTTG